>DATCYC010000117.1:0-37279 GCA_036570525.1 Luteimonas sp. | reverse complement strand
TGCAGGACCGCAGCCGTCGCAAGCCTAACCCTCTCCGATGCCGGCCGCCATGCTCCGCTGAAGCGACGGCCGCTGGAAAGTTGCGCGGTGGCGACGAAAACTACCGGCGCAGGAACCGCTCGCGCCGCGACTCTTCCTCGTACAACTGCCGCGCGGGCTTGAGCAGATCGCTGCGGCTGACCACGCCAAGCAGCTTCTGCGACTGCTCCGACTCCACCACCGGATAGGCGCAGTGCTTCTGGCCGGCGCCGAGCATGCACGGCGCCGGCGGGACGGGCGCGGAATATGCAATATCGTTGTGTATTGCGCCAAAGCGCCGGCCGGAAGCGGCCGCGACCGCGACCGCGAAAGTTCAACCAGGCGGCGCGGGCGTGCACCGCGTTTCTCCTCAGGCAGGACCGGAATCGGCAACCGGCCGGGCCTTGTCCTCGATGCGGAACCTGAAGCAGTGGCGCCCGGCGCCGTGCGCCCACTGCAGTCCCTGCCAGCCCCGTCGCGCCCTGCGGGTTGCACTGTCGGTGGCGAAATCCACGCACAGTTCGAAGGCCTCCGCGCCGTCGCGCCGGTATTCGTAGGGCGTGCCGGTTTGCGGATCGGCCAGGTCGAGCGCGACGCCGGGACGGGCGTCCACGGCCGCAAGATCGTCGGGCAGGCTGCCCGTGTCCTTCCGGTGCAGGCGGACGGCCGCTTCGATCGCGCGCAGGTCGTTGATGCGGTGTTCGTCGATCCGCACTTTGCGCTGCTCGCCGGGCGAACCCATGACCGCGATCGCGCCGATCACCGTCGCCACGACCACGACGCCCGCAAGCACCAGCAGCCACTGCCCGACCGGCCGCGCGCTCACGGCTCCACCTCTTCGCGGCGCAGGTCCCACAGGTAGTAGCCGAACACGCCGCCGGCGATCACGCCCACCACCAGCACCTTGAGCACGAAGCGCACGCTCAGCTCGCCGCCGAGCAGGTTGTAGACCAGCGTGGTGACATCGCAGATCAGCGCGACGGCGGCAAGGAACAGGGTCAGGTAGGTCAACCAGCGACGCACCGGCGAGAGCCGCTTGATCGGCTGGCGCTCGGTTTCGCGCGCGAGGTGGCGTGCGAGCAGCGTGAAGAGCGGGAAGGCGATGATCACCGAGGCCGTGGACCAGCGCATCGAGGAGCCGAAGTAGCCGCGCGTGGAGGCGGCATCCGGGAACGCGGCGTTGATCAGGTCGAACAGCAGGCTGCCAACGTGGAACGCCGCGTAGTACAGCGAGGCGAACAGCACCAGGTACAGGAACGCCTCGCGTGCCGACAGCGAGGCGCGCGGGCGCGGCACGGGGACGGGGAAATCGACTTCCGCATAGGCGGACAGCACGTCGCGTGTCTGCGCTTCGGCCCAGCCCGCCGCAGCGAGCACCTGCGCGATCGCCTCGCGCGACTGCCCGCGCATCAGCGCTTCGCGCACGAAGGTATCGAGTTCCTGTACTCCTGCGGCCATGCCGGCACTCCTTGGATGGGTGCGGGCGACTTTAGCAGGCGGCACCGTATGAGCCCCCCTCTCCCGCCTGCGGGAGAGGGTTGGGGTGAGGGTGCGTCAGGTCGCGGCGCTTCTCGTCGGCCATCGCATTCGCGATGCACGATACCAACACGGTGAAAAGCCGAACCCTCACCCGGCGCTGCGCGCCTCCCTCTCCCGCACGCGGGAGAGGGGCTGCAAAGCGCGCCGTATGTCGGGGCGACGTCCCCGACGACTCTCGATCTTCGGTTCCCGGAGAAACGGCGCCAATGAACGGCCGGAGCCCGCAAACAAACCGCCTTGCTCGTGTCGCCGCCACCTTCGCCTCTTGCATGGGAAAGAGCCAAAGAAAAAGCGGGCCGAAGCCCGCTTTTCCGTATCGCACGACGATGTCGCGACGGCTTACTCGGCCGCGGCGCCCTCGCCTTCGTCCACGGCCTTCATCGACAGGCGGATGCGGCCCTGCTTGTCGACTTCCAGCACCTTGACCTTGACGATGTCGCCTTCCTTGAGCTTGTCGGAGACCTTCTCGACGCGCTCGTTGGAGATCTGCGACACGTGCACCAGGCCGTCCTTGCCGGGGGAGATGGTGACGAACGCACCGAAGTCCATCAGCTTGACCACCTTGCCCTCGTAGATGCGGCCCGGCTCGACGTCGGAGGTGATCTGCTCGATGCGGTCCTTGGCGGCCTTGCCGGCGGCGGCGTCGACCGAGGCGACGGTGATGGTGCCGTCGTCCTGGATGTCGATCTGGGTGCCGGTTTCCTTGGTGATCGCCTGGATCACCGAACCGCCCTTGCCGATCACTTCGCGGATCTTGTCGGGGTGGATCTTGATGGTGATCAGGCGCGGCGCGAAGTCGGAAAGCTCCGGACGCGGCGCGGTCAGCGCGCCGGCCATCTCGCCGAGGATGTGCAGGCGGCCCTGCTTGGCCTGGGCCAGCGCGACCTTCATGATTTCCTCGGTGATGCCCTGGATCTTGATGTCCATCTGCAGGGCGGAGATGCCGTCCGCGGTGCCGGCGACCTTGAAGTCCATGTCGCCGAGGTGGTCCTCGTCGCCGAGGATGTCGGACAGCACGACGAAGTCGTCGCCTTCCTTCACCAGGCCCATGGCGATGCCCGCGACCGGCGCCTTGATCGGCACGCCGGCGTCCATCAATGCCAGCGACGAACCGCAGACCGATGCCATCGACGAGGAACCGTTCGACTCGGTGATCTCCGAGACGATGCGGATGGTGTACGGGAACTCTTCCATCGTCGGCATCACGGCGAGGACGCCGCGCTTGGCGAGGCGACCGTGGCCGATCTCGCGACGCTTCGGGCCCATCATGCGGCCGGCTTCACCGACCGAATAGGGCGGGAAGTTGTAGTGGAACAGGAAGTGTTCCTTGTACTCACCCGAGACGGCGTCGATGATCTGGCCGTCGCGCGCGGTGCCAAGGGTGACCGCGACGATCGCCTGGGTCTCGCCACGGGTGAACAGCGCCGAGCCGTGAACGCGCGGCAGGATGCTGACCTTGGATGCGATCGGGCGCACGGTGTCGAGCGCACGGCCGTCGATGCGGACCTTGGTCGACAGCACCGAGCCGCGCATGGTCTCGTATTCGAGCTCGCTGAACTGCTTGGAGACTTCGGCCGGGTTCCAGCCGTTGGCTTCGATCTGCTCGGACAGGCCCGCGATCACGTCCTTCTTCAGCACCGAAATGGCGTCCTTGCGCTCGAGCTTGTCGCGCACGGAGAAGGCCTCGTTCAGGCGATCGCCAATGGCGGTCTTGAGCGCGGCGACCATGTTGGCGTCGGCGGCCGGGGCGGCCCAGGTCCACTTCGGCTTGCCGGCCTCGGCAACCAGTTCATTGATCGTGTTGATCGCGACCTGCATCTGCTGGTGGCCGAACATCACCGCGCCGAGCATCACGTCTTCCGACAGCTCCTGGGCTTCGGATTCGACCATCAGCACGGCGTTGGCGGTGCCGGCAACGACGAGCTCGAGCTTCGAGTCGACCAGCTCGGCCTTGGTGGGGTTGAGCAGGTACTGGCCGTCCTTGTAGCCGACCTTGGCGGCGCCGATCGGGCCGCCGAACGGCGCGCCCGACAGCGACAGCGCGGCCGATGCGCCGATCAGCGCGAGCACGTCGCCGTCGACTTCCGGGTTCATCGACATCACCGTGGCGATGATCTGCACTTCATTGCGGAAGCCGTCTGGGAACAGCGGGCGGATCGGGCGGTCGATCAGGCGCGAGATCAGCGTTTCCTTCTCGGTCTGGCGGCCTTCGCGCTTGAAGAAGCCGCCCGGGATGCGGCCGCCGGCGTAGAACTTCTCCTGGTAGTCGACGGTGAGCGGGAAGAAGTCCTGCCCCTCGCGCGCGGTCTTGTTGGCGACGGCGCTGACCAGCAGCACGGTGCCCTCGCACGAGATCATGACCGCGCCACCAGCCTGGCGAGCGATCTCGCCGGTTTCGATGGTGACCGTGCGGTTGCCGTACTGGAAGCTCTTGGTAACTTTTGCCACGTGTGTATTCCTTGGATGACTCTTGCGATGAACCGGATGGAAGCCCTTGCCGCCAGCCGGGCGGATCGCGCAGGGCGATCCAAAAAAGAACCGCGGCGCATTGCTGCGCCGCGGTGTCGTCCGGGGTTACCGGCGCAGGCCGAGCTTCTCGATGAGGGCCTTGTAGCGCGCGGCATCCTTGCGGTGCAGGTAATCGAGCAGGCTGCGGCGGCGGTTGACCATCTGCAGCAAACCACGACGGCTGTGGTGGTCGTGCTTGTGGGTCTTGAAGTGCTCGGTCAGGTGCACGATGCGGGCGGTGAGCAGGGCGACCTGGACTTCCGGCGAGCCGGTGTCGTTGTCGCCGCGCTTGTGTTCGTTGATGACGGTGCTGGTATCGATGGACATCTGGTGTCTGCCTCTGGGTAGATGCGTGGCTTGCAGGAACGCGATGCCATGCCGTTGCATGGTCCGCGCACCGCTCGGCTCGCCGTTTGCTTGGGGGGTGTCTTTGCTGGTGTCGTGGTGCGAAAGTGCTTGAAAAAGCCGCAAAATTGTAGCGCCTGGCGGCGCCGGTCACAAGCTCAGGGAACCTGAATCGCCGGGTTTCCCGGCTGGGCGCAGGCCCAGCTGAACAAGCGCTGCGGCCGCAGCCGCCCCTCGCCGTCCACCTCGCCCAGCCCCAGCGCCCGCCCGCCCGGGTCGAAGATCGCCACCGCCCCCGGCGGATGGAAGCCACCGGCGACGCCCTGCCCGTGCGACAGCCGGGCCGCCTGCGCCGCGTCGACCTCGACCTCCGGCCACGAGGCCATGCCGCTTTCCACCGGCAGCAGGCAGGCATCGAGTCCGCGTTCGCCGCGTTCGGCCAGCGCCTGCAGGGCTTCGAGCGTCCACAGGCGCGGCTCGCGGAAAGGGTCGACCCACAGCCGCCGCAGCTCCGCCACGTGCGCGCCGCAGCCCAGCGCCTCGCCCAGGTCGCGGACCAGGCTGCGCACGTAGGTGCCCGAGCCGCACTCGACCCGCAGGCGCAGCAGCGGCTCGCCCGCATCGAGCAGGTCGGCCGCCGACTGCAGCTCGAAGGCGTGCACGTCGACCTCGCGCTCCTCGACCTCCACCACTTCGCCGCGCCTGGCCTTCGCGTACAGCGGCTCGCCGCCGCGCTTGAGCGCCGAGTAGATCGGCGGGCGCTGCAGGATGCGGCCCGTGAGCGCGCGCAGCGCTGCGTCGATGGTGTCGATCGACAGTGCAGGCACCGGCCGCTCGCGCAGCGACCGGCCGTCGGCGTCGTCGGTATCGGTGACGATGCCCAGCCGCGCCACCGTGTCGTATGCCTTGCGCGCGCCGAGCAGGCCCCCGGCGATCTTGGTCGCCTCGCCGAAGCAGACGGGCAGCAGGCCGGTGGCCAGCGGGTCGAGGCTGCCGGTATGGCCGGCCTTGCGTGCGCGGAACAGGTGGCGCACCCGCTGCAGCGCCTGGTTGGAACTCAGGCCGCGCGGCTTGTCGAGCAGCAGGATGCCGTCGAGGCTGCGGAACCGGGTACGCGGCGGTTTGCTCATGCAGTGATTGTAGATGCGTGCGCTCTCGTGGGAGCGGCTTCAGTCGCGAGCTTTGCCGGTCATGCGAAGGACAAAGGCTCCGTAGGATGGGTAGAGCGCAGCGAAACCCATCATCGCGTAACCGGGGTCGCAGGCGCACGATGGGTTTCGCCGTTGGCTCTACCCATCCTACGGCTTGCTCCAGCTACGCGTCGTCGCCGGTGTCCGGCAAATCCCGCAGCAGGTTGTCGATGCGCTCGCCGCGGTCGACCGAATCGTCGTAGTGGAAATGCAGCTCCGGCACGTGGCGCAGGTTCACCGCGCGCGCGAGCCGGTAGCGCACTTCCGGTGCGACCGCCTTGAGCCCCTTCATCGCTTCGGATGCACGCTCCGGCTGCAGCGCAGTCACGAACACCTTGGCGTGCGCCAGGTCGCGCGTGACTTCCACGTCCGAAACGCTGACCGACGGCAGGCCGTGCTCGGCCACCGCATCGCGCACCAGCGTGCCCAGCTCGCGGCGGAGCTGGGCGGAAACGCGGTCGGTGCGGTGGAAGGACTTCTGCGGCATCAGAGCGTGCGCTGGACTTCGATGCGCTCGAAGCACTCGATCTGGTCGCCCGGCTGCACGTCGTTGTACTGCTTCACGCCGATACCGCACTCGGTGTTGACGCGCACTTCGTCGACGTTCTCCTTGAAGCGGCGCAGGGATTCCAGCTCGCCCTCGAAGATCACGGTGTTGTCGCGCAGCACGCGGATCGGCTTGTTGCGCCTGACCACGCCCTCCACGACCATGCAGCCGGCCACGGCGCCGAACTTGGAACTGCGGAATACGTCGCGGACCTCGGCCGTGCCGATGATCTCTTCGCGGATCTCCACGCCCAGGATGCCCGACGCGACCTGCTTCACCTGGTCGATCACGTCGTAGATGATCGAGAAATAGCGCAGGTCCACGCCGTTGCCCTCGATCACCTTGCGCGCCGAAGCGTCGGCGCGGACGTTGAAGCCGATCAGCGTGGCCTTGGAGGTCGCTGCGAGCTGCGCGTCGGACTCGGTGATGCCGCCCACGCCCGAACCGATCACGTTGATCCGGATCTGGTCGTTGGACAGCCCGGTCAGCGACTCGCGCAGCGCCTGTACCGAACCCTGCACGTCGGCCTTGATGATCAGCGGCAGGCTGAGCTGGCCGGAGCCCTCGCCCATCTGCGCCATGATGTCTTCCATGCGGTTGCCGGCCTGGTTGACCAGGCGCGTCTCGCGGCGCTTGGCGTCGCGCTGCTGCGCGACCTCCTTGGCCAGGCGCTCGTCCTCGACCACGACGAAGTCGTCGCCCGCGTCGGGCACGCCCGACAGGCCGAGCACCTGCACCGGGATCGACGGACCGGCGCTGGGCACCTGCTTGCCGTTCTCGTCGAACAGCGCGCGCACGCGGCCGTACTGCACGCCGCAGACCAGGTAATCGCCCTTGGCCAGCTGGCCCTGCTGCACCAGCACCGTCGCCACCGGGCCGCGGCCCTTGTCCAGCGAGGATTCGATCACGACGCCCGTGGCGCGCCCCTCGGCCACGGCCTGGAGCTCCAGCACTTCGGACTGCAGCGAGATCGCATCGAGCAGCGCATCCACGCCCTGCCCCGACTTGGCCGAAAGCTCGACCATCTGGGTGTCGCCGCCGAACTCCTCGGCCACGACGTCATGCCCGAGCAGCTCGTTCTTGACCCGCGACGGGTCGGCTTCGGTCTTGTCGATCTTGTTGATCGCGACGATCACCGGCACGCCGGCCGCCTTGGCATGCTGCACGGCTTCGACCGTCTGCGGCATCACGCCGTCGTCGGCCGCAACCACCAGCACCACGATGTCGGTGAGCTTCGCGCCGCGCGCGCGCATCGACGTGAACGCGGCGTGGCCCGGGGTGTCGAGGAAGCTGATGACGCCCTTGTCGGTTTCGACGTGGTACGCGCCGATGTGCTGGGTGATGCCACCGGCCTCGCCCGTGGCGACCTTGGTGCGGCGGATGTAGTCGAGCAGCGAGGTCTTGCCGTGGTCGACGTGGCCCATGATCGTCACTACCGGCGGACGGGCGGCCTTGTCGCCCTGCACGTTCTCGACGTGGGCGAGCAGTTCGGTCTCGGCGTCGTCCGCATCGGCGCGTACCGCGGTGTGGCCCAGCTCCTCGGTAACCAGCACCGCGGTGTCGTGGTCGATGCTCTGGGTGATGGTCGCCATGACGCCCATCTTGAACAGCGCCTTGACCACGTCGCCGCCCTTCATCGCCAGCTTCTGGGCGAGGTCGGCCACGGTGATCGCCTCGCCGATCGCCACCTCGCGCATGACCGGCGCGGTCGGCCGGGTGAACCCGGTGCCGGTGCGGGCCTGGTCGCGGTTCTGGCGCGTGGCGCGGGACTTGGGGCGCGCAGTGGTGCGGCGCGCGCGGTCGGCCGCGGACAGGTGCAACTGCCCGGCGAAGCGCGCGGCGTTCTCGTCGTCCTCGACCCCGGCGACCATCGCATGCGAACCGCGGGTCTTGTGCTTGTGCCCGCTGCCGCGGTCGTCGCTGCGCGGCGCGGCCGGCTTCGGGTGCCCGTGGCCGTGCGGCTTGCGCGGAGCGGCTTCGTCTTCGGGGGACACCGCGGCTGCCGCCGCGGCCATCTCCGCCTCGACGCGCAGGCGCTCGGCTTCCTCTTCTTCCTTGCGCTTGCGTTCGGCGGCTTCCTCGACGCGACGCTTGTCCTCTTCGGCCAGGCGCTGCTGCTCGGTCAGGTTGCGCAACCGCGATTCCTCGAGCTTGCGCAGGATCTCGGCGCGCTCGTCGTCACCCGAAGCCGCGGCCTGTTCGGCCGTGGCGTCGGCGTCGGCCTCGCCCGGCTTGACCAGGGTGACCTTCTTGCGCACGACGACGTCGACCGTGGAGCGGTTCTTGCCGCCGCCGACGGTGAGTTCCTGCTTGCGGCTGCGGCTGAGCGTGATCTTCTTCGGTGCGACCGCGTCCTCGGAGGCCTTGCCGGCCTTGCCGTGGGTGCGGCGCAGGAAGCCCAGAAGCTTGACCTTCTCGGTGCTGGTCACGACCTGGTCGGGATCGTCGAACTTCATGCCGGCCTCGGCCAGCTGCTCCAGCAATTTATCGACCGGCGTGTTCACCAGTGCGGCAAGCTTGCGGATGGTGGTTTGCTGCGACATTCGGTTTCCGTGTCCTTTGGCGGGGGCCATTGGCCCTGCGCGTGATGGAACGATTCTACTGCGGTGGAGGAAACGAGCCGGCGTGGCGCCGTGATGGCGGCCTGCGGCCGGAACGACCTTCCTCCTGCCTCTCCTGCCACCGTCCATGGCTGAATTGCGGCATCCGGGGATGCCAGGCCCGGATTCCATGCCCGGTGCCTGCGAAACCTGGCCAGCAGCGCCCCGGGGCGCTGCCGGCGATCTGTCAGCCCTCCCGCTCCAGGCGCGCGATCTCCTCCGCGCGCGCGGAGAGGATCAATGCAGCGGCACGTGATTCGTCCAGGCCCTCGACGCCGAACTCGACCACTTCGTCAGCGCCCAGGTCCGACAGATCCTCGCTGGTGCGCACGCCGTGGGATGCCAGCGCGAAGGCAGTCTCCTCGTCCATGCCTTCCAGCGCCAGCAGGTCCTCGGCGGGGGCGTTCTCGTCGAGCTCTTCCTCGACCGCCAGCGCATCGTTGAGCAGCGCGTCGCGTGCCCGGGCGCGCAGCTCCTCGACGATGTCCTCGTCGAAGCCTTCGACGGCCAGCAGTTCGCCGACCGGCACGTAGGCGATTTCCTCGACCGTGCTGAAGCCCTCGCTGACCAGGATGTTGGCGATTTCCTCGTCGACCTCGAGCTTTTCCTGGAACAGGGCGCGCGCGGCGGCCTGCTCGGCCTCGGACTTCTCGGCGACCTGGTCCTGGGTCATCACGTTGAGCTGCCAGCCCGACAGGCGGCTGGCCAGGCGCACGTTCTGGCCGCCCTTGCCGATCGCCTGCGCGAGGCGGTCCTCGGCCACGGCCAGGTCCATCGAATGTTTGTCCTCGTCGACCACGATCGACTGCACCTCGGCCGGCGCCATCGCGTTGATCACGAACTGCGCCGGGTTGTCCGACCACAGCACGATGTCGACGCGCTCGCCGTTCAATTCGTTGCTCACCGCCTGAACGCGCGAGCCGCGCATGCCGATGCAGGCGCCGATCGGATCGGTGCGGTTGTCGTAGGCCAGCACCGCGATCTTGGCGCGGTCGCCCGGATCACGCGCGCAGGCCTTGATGTCGACCAGGCCCTGGCCGACTTCCGGCACTTCGAGCTTGAACAGCTCCATCATGAATTCCGGCGCGGCGCGGCTGATGAACAGCTGCGGGCCGCGCGGCTCGGTGCGCACGTCGTACAGGTAGCCGCGGATGCGGTCGCCGGCGCGGACGATATCGCGCGGGATCGCCTTGTCCTTGGGGATGAACGCCTCGGCGTTGCCGCCCAGGTCGACGTAGACGTTGCCGCGCTCGACGCGCTTGACGATGCCGGTCACCAGCTCGCCGACGCGATCCTTCCACTGGTCCACGACCTGCGCCCGCTCGGCCTCGCGCACGCGCTGCACGATCACCTGCTTGGCGGCCTGGGCTGCGATGCGGCCGAAATCGACGTTGTCGATCTGCTCCTCGATGAAGTCGCCGACCTCGGCGCCTTCGCTCTCGTCGACCGCGTCCATCAGGCGGATCTGGCGGTCGGGCGACTCCATCACCACGTCGTCGGCCACGACTTCCCAGCGCCGGAACGTCTGGTAGCTGCCGTCTTCCGGGTTGATCTCGACCCGCGTCACCACGTCCTGCTCCAGGTAGCGCTTCTTGGCCGCGGTGGCCAGCGCCGCCTCGATCGCCTCGAGGATCACGGACTCGGGCACGCCTTTTTCATTGGCGACCGCATCCACGACCAGCAACAGTTCCTTGCTCATCTGTTTCTCACTCCGCGGGGGACGGTTTTGCCGCCGCCGTCTTGTTGGTTCGTTTGTCTGTGGGTTTCTTCTTTGCCTGCTTGCCCGGGCGCGCGTCGCGCCCCGACTTGTCCCGCGCGGGCGCCAGGCCCAATGCCACCCAGTCCGGCACCAGCCGCGCCTTGTCGATGTTGTCGAAGCCGACTTCGACCGGCGTGCCGTCGACATCGAAGGCGATGCGCTCGCCGTCGACCGCCGTGATCACGCCCTGCAGCCTGCGGCGCCCGTCCTGTGGCAGCTTCAGGCCGACCTTGGCGCGCTCGCCGATGAACCGCGCGAACTGCTCCGCCGCGAACAGCGGGCGATCGACGCCGGGCGACGACACTTCCAGGGTGTAGTTGCCGCTGATCGGATCCTCGACGTCGAGCTGTGCCGACACCTCGCGGCTGACCGCCTCGCAGTCCTCGATGCCGACCAGGCGCCCTTCTTCCGCGTCGGCCGGCACGTCGATATACAGGCGCAGCACCGCGCTGCCGGGGGCCGGCAGGTACTCGGCACCGAGCAGTTCCAGCCCGAGGGACTGGATGGTCGGTGCCAGCAGGGTCGCGATTTGGGTTGCCTTGTCGGTCATCTGTTCCGTGGAAGCTTCTGCCAACGTGCCGTTGTGTCGCGTGGACGGCCCCAAAAAGCAACAAGGGGCCCGATGGGCCCCTTGTCCGATACCACTGGATTTCGGCGCCGAGGCATGAAGCGTGCCTCGACCAAGCCCGACTTGTCGCCATCAAAAAAAGCCTCCGTGGAGGCTTTTCGTCGACCGCGAAAAGCTGGTAGCGGGGGCAGGATTTGAACCTGCGACCTTCGGGTTATGAGCCCGACGAGCTGCCAGACTGCTCCACCCCGCATCAGAAGCCGAGGATTGTAGACGAGCCGACCAGCCTCCGCAACAAGCAGCCTGGAACGGGATTCAGCCGGGGACAACCGTTGCAGCGCCTTGGTGTAACCAACCTTTGTCTTGAGATTGGGGACGACATGCGATTTGCAACAGGCGGAGAGTCGTGGGATCGGGTTGTGCCGGTCTTCGCGCTGCCCTATGCGATCTGGACTCTTTACGTCCACCTGATCGTCGCGGCGCATGCCAGTTTCACGGCACTCCTGCACTGGTTGCCGCTGGTGCTCCTGGTTGCAGTTGCCGCCACGGTCGGCTGGTTCCGCCTCCGCGACCCCGCGGGCCGGGTGGACGCCTTCCCGGAGCCCCCTGGCCTGGCTGGCGGGAACCTCGCTTCCGGAGCCGCTCCACTCGTGTTCCTCGCACTTGCGATGTGCTGGGTCGGGCTGCTCTGTGCAGGGGTGCCCTATCCGGTCTTCTGGTGGGTTGCCGTGCTGGCGATGTGCGGCGCATGGATCCGGAACCTGCGTTGCGGGACACGCGGCCCCCCGGCCGCGCGCACGGGAAAACACGCCGCATGGATCGTGGCATGCGTTGTCGTGGCTGCCATCTGCGTCGTCCTGGTCGCGCACCGGCCGAACGCGGACGATGCCTTCTACGTGAGCATCCCCGCGACCCTGCTGCGGTTCCCGGAGCAATCCGTGCTGCTGCACGACACCATGTACCGGCTGCCGGAAACACCGATCCTGCTGCCCTTCTACCGGCTCGCCAGCTACGGCGTCCTGGTCGCGGTGTTCGCCCGGGCCACCGGCATCGACCACCTGGTGGCCAACTACCTTGTCCTGCCCTCGCTCTTCGCCGCGTTCAGCGTGCTGGCCTGGGTCTACCTGCTGCGGCGCATCGTGCCCGCGCGCTGGCCGATCGTCCTGCCGATCCTGTTCGCCTGCGTCCTGGCGCTCGGCGAAGCAACTGGCGCATACGGCAACTTCGCGTTCGTGCGCCTGTTCCAGGGGAAGGCGATCCTGGCGACCTGCATGGTTCCCGCGATCATCGGTGCGGCACTGGACTATGCGCGCCACGGCGGGGCGCGACATTGGCTCTTGCTGCTCGCCACGCAGATTGCGGCCCTTGGATTCGCTGCCAGCGCCCTGTTCGTTGCGCCGGCGGCCGCGGCATTGGGCCTGGCGGGCGGCTGGTCGGCCGACGTGGTGCGCAGCCGGCGCTTCGTGGTGGGAATGCTGGCCAGCGCCTATCTTTTTGCTGCTGCGTGGTTGGTGGCCAGCGGCACGCGTGGAGAGCAGGTTCTGGCTGTCGTCAGCCCCGCCCCAATGCCCGGTGTGCCGGAGATCCTCGAGCACACCTGGGGCAAGTGGAGCATGCAGGTCCTGTTGGTCGCCCTGCTTGCGGCGTGGGCCTTCGTGCGCGATCCGGCCAGCGCGCGGTACTTCTCCGCAGGGGCGTTCTTCTTCCTGCTCGTGGCGCTCAATCCCTACACGGTCCCGTTCGTCGCGGATCATTCGATCGGCGCGAAGACCTACTGGCGATTGACCTGGGCATTGCCATTGCCATTCTTCCTGGCCGTGATGATCGATGGCGTCGTTGCCCGCGCCCTGCAGCTGAAGTCGAAGTCGCTGGCAGTGGGCGCCTGCCTGGCCCTGGGCGCCCTGTTCGTCGTATTCAGTTCGCGGTCCGGCACCCTGCTGTGCACGAACTCCGTCGCCCTTGGGCCCCCGGACCTCAAGGTTCCGCCGGCGGAATACGGCGTGGCCCGGAATCTCGCCGAGCTCGTTCCCGAACAGGGAACCGTACTTGCCCCGGAGGCAGTCGCCGCGTGGCTGCCCATCTTCGTTGCCCATCCGCAAGCGATTGGCGTCCGCCAGTCGTATCTGAGCCTGGCATTCACGCCACGGGAAACCGCACAACGAAGCAACATGATGCGATATGTCTCGGGGAGGTACCGGCCACCGGACGCGGAAGCATGGTTCCGGGAATCCATCCGACGGCACCGCGTGACCGCCGTCGTGGTCGCGGGCACGACTCCGTGGAGGGATGAGATTGCAGGGACCCTGGGCGCCCAGGGATGGCACCTGTGGTCATGCGATACGTACGGGCTCCTGGTCGAAGCGCGGCTGCGGGTCTCGCCCAGCGGGTGCCGAGCGCTGGCGATCCCTACCGGACCGTGAACAACACCGTGTTGCTCAGCCGGAGCGCATTTGCCTTGCGCGCGGCAACACGGACCTCGTAAGTCCCACGATTGGCGTACAACGCTTCCGGCACCACGGCCGTGACGAGATGGCCCGACCCATGCCCCTCGAGGACCGCGTCGTCGAACTCGATCTGCGCGATCCATCCATCCAGGGGTTGGTCCACCCGGATCCAGATCGCCGCCTGGCCGCCCTGCTGTACGTTGAAGGGATCGCCGGCCGTGGTCTGGCGTGGCCCCCAAACGGTAATTTCCAGGGTACCCGCCTGGCCCGGACTGGAGGCTGCAGCCGCGTACCCGTTGCCACTCGCGTTGCCTGACCGAGAACAGCAGGCCTGCAGTCCACCCACCAGGAGAAGGGCCAGCCCGCTCATCATCACCAGCTTCTTCATGCCAGGCTCCGCCACCCGCATCCCGGGCCGGTCACGGCGTGCTCGCCTCGGCCACGTCGACCGGGCGCGCATCGGTCAAGACCTCGATGGCCGCGGCGGCATTCACCAGATGGCTTTCGCCCGGGGTCGTGCTGCTTCGCCGAAGGATCCGCCGGACCGCGTGCGGATCAATATCCGGCGAAAGCGACAGCAACAACGCGGCAATGCCGCTGACATGGGCGGCGGCCAGCGACGAACCCGACGCGAAATCGTAACGACCATCAGGCTGGGTGGTCAGGATGTCCTCTCCAGGAGCGTCCATGACGCCTGTCTGGCCTGCCGACGCTTGCGCGGAACGCACCACGATCACGCCTGGAGTCGCCGCCGGGAAGCCGTCGATTCGTCCATCCGGCGGCATCGCGACCACCACGATGCGATCCTGCTGCAACAGGGCGTCGAGCAGCTGTTCAAGCAGCGGGTCCGCCGGCCCTCCAAGGCTCAGGTTGATGATCCGGGCATTTGTGTCGATGAGTGCGGCCAGGGCCTTGGCCAGGGTGAACGTATTGCAGCGCGCGGTGCCCTTCCCCGCCGGATACCAGCACGCCTTGTAGACGCTGAGCGTCGCCTCCGGCGCGACTCCCACGATGCCCAGGCGGTTGTTGCCGACGGCAGCGATGATCCCCGCGACTTCAGTGCCGTGGCGATCGCCGTACATCGTCGTGACGGAGTCGCCGACCATGTCGTGAATGCCGCGGATACGGCCCTTGAGGTCCGGGTGCGCGGTGTCCACGCCGGTATCGACGAGGGCCACGTCGACCCCCTCGCCCTGGCTGACGCGCTGCGCGAGTGCGGCATCGATTTCGGCAAAACCCCGCTGGAGCTGCACGTAGGGATCGTTGTAGCGCATGCCCTCGGACTGCCGGGCGTACAGCGCATACTCGTGCAGTGGTTCGGCAATCCGCACGCGATCGTCCCGGGACAAGGCCTTCAGGAGGGCATCGCGATCGGTGCCCGGCGCCGGCCTGAGCACGGCGCAGTAAAGGCCCAGCGGCTTGATCGGCCAACCCACGATCTCGCGCAGGCCGTGGCGCTGCTCCAGTTCGGCCAACGTGGACATCGCGCGCTGGCCATTCCGGTACTGCGCCGGCGAGCCATAGCCGAGAATGTTCGACCCGGCATGCGACGCGGGCGCGATGATCGGATTGGCGACCGCGAGCACGATGTCACGCTGCGCGTCGATTGCCGCCACGTTCCCGGCCAGCGCCGTGCCTTCGAACCGGGCCTGGTCGTCGGCGATGGATTTGCTCGGCGCGTGCGCACACGCGCCGAGCATCGCTGCCATCGCAAGCAGGACGGGAATGCCCGGGCTCATGGAGTGCCGGCCACCGGTTCGGCCAGGAGGACGCCGGCGGTCGCACCCAGTCTCTCGATCAACCTGTCGCGCCCGACGGCACCGGAGCGGGGCGCGACGGTGTAGCCACCGACCTCGTTGGGGCCCGCCACCACCTGCAGCCCGTGGGCGTGCAGCAACGCGTCCCATTCGGCCACCTTCATGGAAGGATCCGGCACCAGCCGGATGGAACCCCCGGGCGTCGGTGCCGCTTCCTGGCTGTAAGTCCGGTACGCGGGAGCCGGATCCATCGACCACAGCTTCGCGCCCATCACACTCATGCCGACCGCCTGCAGCAGCACGGCCGCGACCAGCACGCGCCCCGCCCAGCCGCCAACTCGCAGGTGCTGCCCCAGCGCCGGACTGTCGGGTTGGTCGATCCTGGCAAACAGGCGTTGCAAGCCGGCCTCCGCATCCACCGGCGCGCTTGCGGGCAGCATCCACGCGCGCTGCAGGCGCTGCTCTTGCGCAAACTGTCCGCGGCACGGATCGCAGCGTGCAAGATGGCGGTCCAGCCAGTCGGCTTGCGGCCGCGTCAGGTTCCCCTGCAACGCATGCGGCATGGCCTCCCAGGCAAGCACGCAATCCTTGCCTTGATCCGGTGGGTCGATCATGGCTTCCCGACCTCCTGCGCGCCGGTCCCGCCGCCCAGGGCCGGGACCACGTTGCGCAGCTTCACCCTGGCATGGAACAGGCGCGCCTTGACCGTCCCGACGGGGCATTGAAGGATGGCGGCGACCTCGTCGAGGCTGTGGCCGACGCCGTAGACCAGTTCGATGATCACTCGCTGGTCGGCGCCCAGGTGCTGGAGGGCCCGGTTCAGCAGGTCACGCAATTCTCGATCCTCGTTCGGGTCCACGCCGCACTCGAGTTCCGGGAGGACGGCGTCGTCGATCGACTCGTCACCCTGGCGGCGCAGTGCCTTGAGCCCGCAGCGATAGGCAATCCCCATCAGCCAGGTCGAGACGCGTGCATCGCCGCGGAAGTCGCCTGCTTGCCGCCAGGCGATCCAGAAACAGTCGTTGACGACTTCCTCGATGATGTCCTGGCGTCGCGTCAGGCGTGACAGGAACCGGCACAACCTGCCGTGATAGCCGTGGTACAGCGTGGCCAGCGCCGCGCGGTCGCCCTGCGCCATTCGCTGCAACAGCGCGCGATCGTCGACGTCAGTGCGGGCATCGGATTCGTTCATCCCAGGCGCTCGGTCCGGTTGCCGTTCTCCTCGCGTAGGTGCCGCAGTCTCGCGGATAGGTTGCCTCAGAACGACCAGGAAACGGTCGCACTCCAGTCCGATGGCGCTTGGGTGCCGTACAACCGGCGGTCGCCCAGGCTGTTCATGTTCCGGTCGAGCTGCAGGCGCAGTGCCCCATCGCTCCACGCCAGTCCCAGGCTACCGTAGCCGTACAACTGGACCCGATCACGTGCATTCTTCGGGCCGTACCGGTAGCCCCCGTAACGATACGGCCCGGCACTGGCCTGGGCAATCCCGGCGCCTGCGGTCAGCGACAGGTGGCGCGCCAGTGGGTAGCTGACTTCCACGTCGGCGGCTCCGAGCAGGCGCCGGGCCTGGTCGCCGCTGGGGCGCATGGCCGAGACGCCGACGCTCAAGGTGTCCCGGTAGGTGAAGTAGAGGTTCGCTTCGGCCCGGTCGGGGATCCCGCGGTAGCGTTCGGCGCGATAGTCGTAATAGAGCAGGCTTGCGTGCGCCAGCCAGTCGTCGGAAAGCGACCAGAAGCGCGACACCCGCCCAAGGACCACGACCGGCTGCCCAGGCGAGCGGAGTTCAACGCCTCCGGCAAGACCCATCGACCAGCCCCCGGGTGACATCCACGAGGCCGAACCCTGGAGGATCGGCGTGGCCGGGGAGATCGCCAGGCCCCGGTCGACCAGCTGCGACGACAGTGCAACTTCCCCGCTGAAAGGCCGCGACTGCGCATGAAGCGGCGCGGACAGGCACGCCAGGACGGTAGCCGTCAGCAGCAGCCCGGGACGATGGCCGAGGCAGGCTGGCCCCGCCGCAAGTCCTTTCCGGGTGTCTCGACGCCGCCGCGGTGCCATGCTCGCATCCTGGCCATGTCCATGCCGCGAGCTTATTGGTGCCGGACTGCCGATTCAAATCAACGCTGCGCCGGCCTGCAGGTCGAGGGTAGGTGCCGGGCATGCCGCAGGGGGTTGCAACGACCCGCAACCATTTGTGCCGGTTCGCGGTACTCATCGGCATGCAGGACAACACGGTGCAACTGCGGGAAACCCGGCACGCCTTCGACAGCGTGGCCGCCGACTATGACGGCCCGCGCGGCAACAACGTGCTGATCCAGCGCATGCGGCGGACGCTCTGGGAAGTCGTGCATCGCGAGCTCCCATCAGGCTCCAGGCTACTCGACCTGGGTTGCGGCACGGGAATCGACGCACTCCATTTCGCGAACCGTGGTTACCCGGTCGTCGCCACGGACTGGTCGCCCGGGATGATCGCCCGCACCGAGGCACGCATCGCTGGCACGTCCCCGCCCTCCCCGGTGACCGCAAGACACCTGGGCGTCCACCAGCTCGCCGACCTCGACGGCACCTTCGACGGCATCTATTCCAACTTCGGACCGATGAACTGCGTACCGGACCTGGACGCGGCCGCGGAAGACTGCGCCCGCCTGCTTGCCCCCGGCGGGCCACTGGTGTTTTCGGTGATGGGCCGGGTCTGCCCCTGGGAGCTGGGGCATTACGCGCTGCGCGGCCGCTTCAGGCGCGCTGGCGTCCGCGCTGCCCGCGGCGCGACGCCGGTCGGCATGAACCGGCACACGATCTGGACCCGCTATTACCTGCCGCGCGAATTCCATCGCCACTTCGCGACGCGGTTCTCGTTGAGCAGCTACCGCGCCCTGAGCCTGTTCATGCCGCCGCCCTACCTGCTGGATTACTACCTTCGCCGCCGGCGCTGGTGCGATCGCCTGGGCCGGCTCGACGATCGCATTGGCCAGTGGCCATTGCTGCGTGGCATGGGTGACCATTTCCTCATGGTGATGCGCCGGCGCTGAGACATGGACCGGGACCCCGCAACGACTGAGCTGGACCTCCACGGCGCAGCCACGGTCACGCCTGCAGGCGTCTCGCGCGCGCCGCTGCCGATCCGCGCGGGCCGGGTCGGAACCGGCACCAGCACGCGCGCGCACCGCCTCAACCTGGACGGGCAGCTGGTCTTCCCCGGGCTGGTCAATGCGCACGACCACCTGCACGTCAACGCCGTCCCGCCGATGCGGATGGCCGGGAAGTTCCGCAACAGCTACGAGTGGATCGAAGCCTTCAAGGCACATTTCGCCGAACCGGCCGTCGCAGCTGCATTGGCGGTGCCGCTGGAAGTGCGGATGCGCCATGGCGCACTCAAGAACCTGCTGGCAGGCACCACTTGCGTGGCGCACCACGATCCCTGGCACGCCGTGTGCGACGAGCCCGGCTTCCCCGTTGCCGTCCTGCGCGAGTACGGCTGGGCCTATGCGCCGGGGTGGCCCGGTTACGGGCCGGATGTGCGCCGCAGCTTCCTCCGGACGCCGCCCGACCGCCCATGGATCATCCACCTCGCGGAAGGAACCGACGCCGTGGCACGGGCGGAACTGGCCCGGCTGGAGGCGATCGGGTGCCTGGCACCGAACAGCGTGCTGGTGCACGCCGTTGGCTTGCGCAAGCCGGATGTCGAACGCGTGATCGAGCGCAACGCCGCCGTTGTCTGGTGCCCGGCCAGCAACCATGCACTCCTCGGCCGAACGATCGATCCACGTCGGCTTTTCGAAGCCGGTCGGCTGGCTTTGGGCACCGATTCGCGGCTCACCGGCGCGCGCGACATGCTCGAAGAGATGCGCGGCATCCTCGTTCGTGGCGAACTGGATGCGTCGCACCTGCTGGAGCTGGCAACCACCGCCGCCGCCCGCATCCTGCGGATGCCCTGGCGCGGCAGCCTGTCGCCGGGCGACAAGGCCGACCTGGTCATCGTGGCGGACACTGGCCAACCCGGACCCTGCACCCTCCCCGGCCTCGACCGCAGCCAGTTGCGCGCGGTCGTGCACGACGGCCTGCCATGCATCGCGGACCCCGATCTTGCCGACTGGTTCGCACTGGCCGGCATCGACGCCGTGCCGGTGACGCTGGACGGCAAGCCGAAGTTGCTGGCCCGGTCGCTGGCCGATCCCGCGGTGGTGGCGCTGGAACCCGGGCTGGAACTGGGCACCGCCGCCACGCGGCGGCAGCGGCCGCCCGTGCTCCGCGCGGAGGCCTGCTGATGCCGGACCTGATGCTCCTCGAACCTGGAACGGCCTATTCGCTGTGGGCGCCAAGCTACCCGCCGCGCGCCCACAACCCGGTCATGCAGGCCGAAGAACGCGCAATGCTTGCCCTGATGCCGGATACGTTGCACGGCAAGACGGTCCTCGATGCGGGGTGCGGCAGCGGCCGCTACATGCTGCACGCACTGAGCGGCGGCGCCGCGCGCGTCGTCGGGGTGGACCTGTCATCGCAGATGCTCGCGCGTGCCGACACGGCGCTGGGCACCCGCCGCCGCGGTGTCCCGACCGGGCTGGTGCGCGGAAACGTCTGTGCGCTGCCCGTCGCGGATGCCCGCGCGGACCTGACCATCTGCGGACTGGTGGCGGGCCACGTGGAGGACTTGCGCCGATGCCTGGCCGAATTGTGGCGCGTGACCAGGCCAGGCGGCAGCGTGCTGTGCAGCGACGTCCATCCGATCGGCCATGCGCTCGGCTGGGTCCGCGATTTCAGGTTCGACGGCCAGCGCTACGCCGTTGCGCACACCCAACACCTGTACGGCCATTGGCACGACGCCTGCGCCTCGGTCGGCCTGCAGGTCGAACAGGTGCGCGAACCCATGCTGGACCCGGCCGACATTCCCCCGGGCGCGCATTTCGACCCCGCCGCACTCGAGGTGCCCGTCGCCCTGGTGCTGCGGCTGCGGCGCGCGCGATGACGCCAACCACCCGGAGGGCCTCCGCATGCCCCACCTGCCCCGCATCCTGCTGATCAACCCGACCATGACCTCGCGCCGGAGCGCGCGGTTTCCCCTGGCCCTGCTGCACCTGTCCGCGGCGCTGGACCGGACCATGGCCGCCTCCAGCCAGATCATCGACGGCAACGTCGACCGCGACTTCATCACGGCCACCCTGCGTGCGCTCGAGAGCGATCGATTCGACCTGGTCGGCATCACCGTCATGGGCGGTCCGCAGCTGGCGCCGGCGATCGCCGTGTCCCGCGCCATCCGCGAACGCTTCCCCGGCCTTCCGATCGCGTGGGGTGGCTACTTCCCCACCCTGAACACGGAAGCTGCGATCGGCTCGTCCTATGTCGACTACGTCATTCGCGGGCCGGGCGACAAGACCTTGCCGGAACTGGTCGCTGCATTGTTCGGCGGCCGCGGGCCGGCCCTGGATCATATCCCCGGACTAACGTGGAAAAGCGCCGGCGGCACCACGCGCAACCCGGACCGCTGCATCGCGGCAACCGACAACGGGTACCTGCTCCCCTACGAAAAACTGGGCGACCCGCGCCGCTACCTCGCCCGCACCTACCTGGGCAACCGCACCGTGGCCCACCAGGTAGCGACCGGCTGCCGCTTCCACTGCACCTTCTGCGGCGTCGCGGCGATGTTCGGCGGCGCCACCCACCTGTCGTCCGCGGCGAGGCTCGAGCACGACCTCGCCTACTTCAAGCACGCGCTCGGCGCGGATTCCGTGCAGTACTTCGACAACAACTTCTTCGACCGCGAGAAGGACATGGTTCCGCTGCTCGAGGTCATGGCCCGGTTCGAGATGCCCTGGTGGTGCTTCGCGCGTGCGGACGCGCTGTTGAACCTCTCGGATCGTTCCTGGGAACTGGTGCGCAGGAGCCGCCTGCGGATGGCGTACATCGGCGCGGAGTCGCCCAACGGCCAGATGCTCAAGGACATCCGCAAGGGCACGCGACCGGACCAGACGGTGGACGTGGTGAAGCTGTGCAGGCGCCATGGCGTGATCCCCGAACTGTCGTTCATGGTCGCGCCGCCGGAAAACACCGAAGAGGAGACCGAGCGCACGTTCGAATTCATCCGCGACCTGAAGCGGATCAACCCGGAAACCGAAGTGGTGGTCTACATCTACACGCCGCTCCCGGACGAAAGCCGCCACGAATCGGACCGTCGCCGGCGCCCGCCGGTGCCGATGCGGGACCTCGATGGCCGGCCCGTGGTGTTCCCGAAGACGGCGGAGGAATGGGCGGAGCCGCGCTGGGTCGACTATGCCTGCCACGCCGACGCACCGTGGCTCGACGACAGGCTGCGCCAGCGCATCCATGACTTCGTGACCGTCCTGCGTTGCCGCTACCCGACAGTCCAGGACCTGCGCTCGCCCGCATGGGCCAAGCATGGCCTGCGCGCGATGGCCGGCTGGCGCTACCAGCACGGGAAATACGCCCGCCCATGGGAGCTGGAACTGGCCACCCGGCTGGTGCGCCTGCGCATGCCGCAGGTGTCGGGCCTCTGACCTTGCACGTCGTCCAGGCCAACCTCCTGCCGGCGCCGGAACGGCGCGCACATGCCGAAGTACTCGACCAGTGGCACTCGCTGGTGGACATCGCCGAGATCGCCGCATCGGCCGGCGTTCGCGTTTCGGTCGTGCAGGCGTCGTCCCGGCAGGACCACCTCGTGCGCAACGGCATCGAATACCACTTCGCCGATGTGGCCGGATCGAGGGACGCACCGGAACGCAGCCGCCGCTTCGCCGCACTGTTGTCCGGGATCGGGGCCGACGTCCTGCATGTGCACGGACTGGCCTTTGCAGGCGACGCCTTCGCGGTGTCGCGCCGCCTGCCGCGGATGCCCATCCTCTGCCAGGACCATGCCGACCGGCCACCGCGCTGGTGGCGACGCCGGCCGTGGAAGCGCTGGTACGCGGCAGTGTCCGGCGTCTCGTTCACCGCCGCCGAGCAGGCGCAACGGTTCATCGACGCCGGCGTGTTCGCGAAGGACATGCAGGTGTTCGCCATCCCCGAGTCCAGCAGCCGGTTCACGCCTGGCGATCGCGAACGGGCCCGCTCCGGTACCGGCCTGCACGGCGATCCATGCGTGCTGTGGGTGGGACACCTCAATCGCGGCAAGGACCCGCTGACCGTCATCGACGGCGTTGCGCGGGCCGCATTGCAACTTCCCGACCTGCAGCTGTGGTGCGTCTTCGGCACTGCCCCATTGCTCGGCGAGGTCCAGGACCTGATCCGGGCCCGCCCGCAATTGGCGGGGCGCGTGCACTTGCTCGGCAAGGTGCCACATGCGCATGTCGAGGCGCTGATGCGCGCCGCCGACCTGTTCGTGTCCGGCAGTCGCGCCGAGGGCTGCGGCTACTCGCTTTTGGAGGCGCTTGCCTGCGGAGCAACGCCGGTGGTGACGGATATCCCTGCGTTTCGCGCGTTGACAGGGGACGGCGCCATCGGCCGGCTTTGGCCGCCGGGAGACGCGGTGCGCTTGGCCGAGGCACTGGTGGACACCGCGTCGAACCGGCCGTCTCCCGGACAGGTGCGTGGCTACTTCGATGCCAACCTGTCGTTCGCGGCGATCGGCCGTCGATGGCTGGACGCCTATGCGTGGGTGCTTGACGGCCACGCCCGGGGCGCCCGATGAAACTTGCATTGGTGATCCCCGGCGGCGTGGATCGGGGTGGCGAGCGACGCGTGATCCCGGCGCTACTGGCGCTGCTGGAGCGACTGGCGAACGTCCACGAGGTGCACGTGTACGCATTGCACCAGGAGCGGATGCCCGGCCATTGGGCGCTTGCCGGCGCCAGCATCCACAACATCGGGGATGGCTGGACGCGCCTGCGTGCCATCCACGCCATCCACAGCGAGCACCGGCGGGCACCGTTCGACAGGATCCAGGCCATCTTTTCAGGCTCCTGCAGCCTGGTCGCGGTGGCCGCGGCCAGGCTGCTGCGCGTGCGCAGCCTGGTCCACATCGCAGGCGGCGAGCTCGTGGCATTGCCCGGGATCGACTACGGCGGACGCCGCCGCCGCGTGAGCCGGCTGCGCGAAGCGCTGGTGCTGCGGACCGCCGATGCCGTCACCGCGGCCAGCGCGCCGATCCTCGACTCGCTGGAGAAGCTCGGTATCGCTGCCCATCGCGTCCCCCTGGGTGTCGATCTCCGGGCCTGGCCGCCAATGCCCCCGCGTCGGCGAGGCGCGGGGCGGGCGAAGCTGATCCACGTCGCCAGCCTCAATCGGGTCAAGGACCAGGCAACGCTGTTGCGGGCGCTGTCGATCCTGGCGCGGGCCGGGCATGAATTCACGATGGACGTGGTGGGCGTGGACACCTTGCACGGCGAGGTCCAGCGGCTGGCCACGGAACTCGGACTGGAATCGCGCGTCCGCTTCCGCGGCTTCAGGACACAACGCGAACTGCGCCCGATGCTTGCAGCGGCCGACCTGCTGGTGATGGCGTCGCGACACGAGGCCGGCCCCCTGGTTGCGATGGAAGCAGCGGTCGTGGGCGTCCCCACCGTGGGCACCGCGGTCGGGCACCTGGCCGAATGGGCGCCCGCGGCCGCTTCGGCCGTGCCCGTCGCCGATCCGGTCGCCCTGGCCAATGCCATCGAGCGCGTGCTCGGCGACGAGGCGCTGCGCCTGCGGCTGGCCGCGGCTGCGCAACGGCTGGCGATCCGGGAGGACGCCGATTGCACCGCCCGGGCGTTCGACGCGCTTTACCATCAATGGCCGTGACCCTCCCCGCAACGATCACGCGGGCTTGCGTGCCACCCACAGGCGGAACCGCGATGGCGGCCGCCTGCCGCGCAGCTTCGCCACCGCGGGGCGAAGCGCCCACGCCAGGCCGTACCACGGGCGGTGGACCTCCCACTGGATCGACAGCGCACGCTGCATCCCCTGCAACCACGCGTCCGTCAGGAACCCGAGCATGGCAATGGAACTGCCTGCCGTGCCGTGGCGACGCAGGAAGGCCGACTGTCGTTCGGCGAGCATCCTCCTGCCGTCTTCCTCGCGCGGGTACCAGGGCGTGTCGCTGATGATCACCATCCCGCCGGGCTTCACGCAGCGCAGCGACTCGCGCAGCACGGCCTCTCCATCCTCGCTGTAGTGGAAAGAGGCGTTGAACACGGCGGCGTCGAACTGGTCGTCCGCGAACGGAAGCTGGCCAAAGCTGGCCTGGAAGCGTGGGAACAGCGCTGGCAGGTGCGCGCGGTAGTGACGGGCAGCGCCCATTCCGTCGCTGTCGTTGGTGAGCAGGTCGACCGCGCACGGCCGATAGCCCGCAAGCGACAGCCGGTAACTCATCCAGCAGTTGCCTGCACCAAGGTCCAGGACCATGGCCCCGGGACGGTGACCCGTTCCGGCCAGCAGGTGCCGCAACACATAGTCGTGGCTGCGGGCCCTGACATGCCATTGCCCGGCGTCCCTGCCGGATGCGTCCACGTACGGGAGGCCCAGGTAGAAATCCCCGCGTTCGCTGCCGCGGCCCTCCGCCTCCCTGATCCGTTCGTACTCATCCATGAAGCCGGTGAGGTGCGCCTGCGACTCCGGCGACAACGCGCGCACGATGCCGCGACCGACGGTGACGACGAACCTGCAGGCCGGGCATTGCGAATCGGGGATGCCGGTACCGCAACGGGGGCATCGCAACCGGATCTGCGCTGGATTGGTGGCGGCTGCGGGCTGCATGCGGGCTCCCGTGGCCGATTCAGGGCGCAAGGACCGGCGATTCCATGGCGGCGCGGACGGCATACATGATGTCCATGCGTGGTACCGGTCGCGTCAACCAGCTCAGGACACGCCGGCGATGACTCATCCGGACCCAGTCCTGGCCTTGCAGCCACAGCTGCGTGCGCAACATGTCGGCGCGCTCCTGGACGGCTTCCCTCGACGGCCGGATGCGCTGCCTCAGGTAACGACCCACGTCGCCTGCGGAACGCGACCATTCCACGCCGGAGAGCGGATGCAGCCAGAGTCCGGAACACGAGGCCCTGGTCATGGTCTGGCTGCGCGAGAACAGGCGCAGGAGCAGCGGGCATTGCCGCGAAAGCCCGGCCAGCACGTCGGCGGGAATGGCGCCCGGGTAGTAGCGGTCCACCATGGCCAGCGGAGGCAGCGCCCACCAGGGCGCCCCGCCATCGTCGCATTCGCCCAGCGCGATCCAGTCGCCGACGCTCATCCGGGTGGAAAGCAACGCGATGTCGTGCAGGTGCATCAGGCGCAGGCTGCGATTGCAGGTGTTGCCGGCGGCATGCAGCAGCAGGTGGCCCATCAGCGCGCCGGTCGACGCGTAGTCGTTCAAGCCCGGGAGCGCGTGCCGCGGATGGATGCATTCGGTGATGTCGACGCTCGAGACCGGAAGTCGTTCCTGGATGCGAACGTGCAGCTCGATGTTGACCGGCGTATCACGATGTTCGCCGAGCCCGGGCACCGGTTGGCCGTCGGCCGGCTTGAACACGCGGTGCTTCCATTGCGCGTACGACTCCACGTAACCGAGCCCCTGCAGCATCGCGACCGCCATCCCGGCATCTCCTTCGCGCACCAGCAGGTCGATGTCCGCCATCGGGCGCTCGCCTGGCGCATACAGCCCCAAGGCATGCAGCGCCACTCCCTTCAAGGGCACCACGGCCAGGCCGGCGGCGCGCGCGTCGGCATCGATGCGCTCCAGCAGCGTCACGATGCGCCGCTGGCGATGCTCGACATGCGCATGCTGCTCGTGCAGGAATCGCTGCCATGGCGGATATTGCCAGCGGCAGCGTCCACTGAGCAGGGGCGAAACCCCATGCGCCGCGGCAGCGGCCGACGCCAGCCTCCAATGCAGGCTGTCCCAGTCCGGCGTCGCCTGCCCGGGATGCGCCAGCTCCATGGCCAGTGCCTCGGTGGCGCGGTGCAGGCCGGCCTCAACCGTCTTGAGTGGCGGCAGCATGGGGCTTGTCCCGGGCGTGTCGCTTCCTGGAAGCAACGGCGATGGCACGCGGGTTGCGGTGATCGCGTTCGCCGGCCATCAGCGCGTCCCAGCGCGCCTCGAGCGCGGCGCACGCCTCGCGGTACTGCCGCGGCTGCATGCCTGGCCCGGGCTTCAGCAGGTCAACCTGCTCGTGCAGCAGGTCGCGGAAGCTGCGATAGAAGTGCGAATCGTAGGCGCCACTGAACATCATCGCCAGGTCGCCACTGTCTTCCCAGTGCGTCTTCTCACCAAGCTGGGCCTTGACCTGCTCGTAGTACCGGGTGCCCGGCAGCGGATACGACACGCTGACGCCGATCTCGTCCGGTGCGGCATGCGTCACCAGTTCGCGGGTGGCCACCAGGTCGTCCAGTTGCTCGCCCAGGTATCCCAGTTGTATGAAGAAGCCCACGCGAATGCCGTGCGCGCCGAGTCGTTTCCGCGCCGTGACCAGTTCCTCCAGCGAGGTGTCCTTGGTCATCGCGTCCAGGATCCGTTGACTCCCGCTCTCCGCCCCGATCCACGCCTCCACGCACCCCGCCTCCTTGAGCGCGGCGGCCAACCGTTCGCTGACCATGTTGGCGCGGATCTGGATGGTGAAGGGCACGCCGGCATCCAGCTCCCGCACGTGTTCCGAGAACTCCGTGAGCCAGTCGACCCGGAAGCCGAAGATGTCGTCGGCCATCCAGATGTGGTCGGGGCGGAACGCGCGTTTGAGCAAGCCCATCTCCGCGGCGACTTCACGTGCACTGCGTTGGCTGTAGTGATTGCCCCAGATCGGCTTGGCACACCAGTTGCAACGGAACGGGCAACCACGCGACGCCACCATGTTCAGGCTGAAGTACCCGTGCCGCTCCTGCCACATGCGGCGATAGCGGTCCATGTCGACCAGGTCCCATGCGGCCTCGCCGGACAGCTGCGGGTCGGGGGGCAATACGCCCACGTCCGTCACGTGCACTCGCCCATCCGGCCACGAGGCAACGCCCGGGATCCCGGACACCCAGCGCCGCGCATCGATGCGCGGCTGCTGGCCAAGGCGCCTGGCCAGCTCGCGCAGGGCCGCGATGCCCTCGCCGATCAGCACCGCGTCGGCACCTGCCTCGAGCAGGGCCTGCGGCCGGTCGGAGGCATCCGATCCGGCAACAACCACGCGGGCACCGGCAGCGCGCGCCGCGCCCACCATCCGGCAGGCTGCCTCGTGCATGCGATCCAGGCACATCTTGGTCAGGAAGTTGAAATTGTCCTCGTACAGGACAACCACGTCCGGAGGCGAGTCGCGCAGCGTCGCTGCGTACTCGTCGGTGCCTTCCGCAAGCATGGCGTCGAACAGCGTCACGTGGTGCCCCATCTGTCGCAACATCGCGGCAACCTGGATGGTGGCGAGCGGCGGATACGGCTTGCCGCGTTCCCACTGCTTCTGGTCGAAGCGGAGGAAATAGGAGTGGGCGAGCTGGATTCTGAGCATGTCACGGGTAGGTTCCCGGCGGCCCGCCATTGGTTGCCTGGCATGGCCACATCCGCGCGCGCCGCGTTCCGGGCAATCGCCGGGACGGACAGGTGCCACAACTTTTTTCCGCCGAATCCGCACTTACCCCGGCATGGCCAACGACCGACATACGAGCGCCCCGACGCCCTGCCGCGCTCCAGGCGCCACCGACCTTGCCCCACCCATGCGTCGCCAGGCCGGCATGGCCATGCACAAGCAGGTCATGGGTGGGCGATTCTGCTTCCGGAGCGACAGCGAAGCGTTGCTCGGCCTGGTCGAAGCGGCATACGGCGGCCACGCGCCGCATCGCCTTCCCGATGAGAGCGCGGAAATCGAGGTCGAACTCCACCTGTCGCCGAACCGGACCCGGATGGAGGGCGAGCCCCCCGCCGTCCGGTCGCGACTGGACAAGGATGTGCTGTACGGAATCATCGACGCCTGGAACTACGTGCTGGTGTCGCCGCGCCGGCGTCGGGCCCGGGTGGTCGCATCCGCCAACATGCTCGACTGGCCATATCACCTGCGCTATGAGCTGATCGAATTCGCGGTCTTCCTGCTGGCGGCACGGTGCCAGCGCCTGGTACCGCTGCATGCGGCCTGCGTGGGTCGTGGCGGGCGCGGCATCCTCCTGCTTGGCGCAAGCGGGTCGGGCAAGTCGACCCTCGTCCTGCACAGCCTGCTGCAGGGCCTGGATGTCCTCTCCGAGGACGCGGTGTTCGTGCAGCCCGATGGCATGCTCGCGACTGGCGTGGCCAATTTCCTGCATGTGCGCGCCGATGCGCTCGATGGCATCGAGGACGTTGCCGCGCGGCGCTGGATCGCCAGCTCGCCCGTGATCCGCCGCCGCAGCGGCGTGGAGAAATTCGAGGTCGACTTGCGCCGGGCGCCGCGGCCGGTCCGGCTTGCGGAGGCACCGCTGCGGCTCGTCGGCACGGTGGTCCTTTCAGGTCGTGAATCCGGAAGCTCCGGGGCGTTGCTGGTGCCGGTGGCAAACGACGATGTCGCATCCTGCCTCGCCGTGGACCAGGCCTACGCAATGACCCAGCCTGGATGGCATCGCTTCGAACAATGCAGCAAGCGATCGGCAGTCCACCACCTGCACCGCGGCCGGCACCCCGGGAGTTCAGTCGATGCCTTGCGACAACTCCTTGGCTGACGGCCGTGGCGCCACGCTACGCGCCTTCGCCGGAACCCTGGCCCGGGGCGACCGGGCACGGGTGGCAGCCTACGTCCTGGTGTCGCTGCTGGCGGCTTTCGCCGGGAGCCTGGCGGCGTTGCTCCTGGTGCCGCTGATCCAGCCGGGGACGATGCCGTCGTTCGGCGGCAACTTGCCCGGCGAGCCCTGGAGCCTCGGTGCCCAGGCAGCGATCTTTGCGGCGGCCATGGGCATCTTCGCGCTGCTGCGCTGGTCCGGGGCCTGCCTGGGCGCGCGCCTGGCCGCGCACTGCGGCATGGGCCTGCGCAGCCAGGTCCACGCGCGACTGATCCGCGCGAAGCTGGATGCGCTGGCGAACGCGACCTCCGCGGAAATCGCCAACGTCCTGACCTACAACATCGAGATCATCGTGCACGGTTTCAGCGCGTTGCTCCAGCTGCTGGTGGCGTTCGTCACGACCATCGTGACGCTTGCCTTCGTGGTCTGGATCTCGCCGCCACTTGTACTGGCACTGCCGGTTCTCGCGGCGTTCGCGTGGATGGCCGCCAGGCTGTTCGGCCGGGAGCAGGCGCGCATCAGCCGCCAGTACGTCGCCGACATGACCCATCTGTTCTGGCGCGGCGAGGACTTCCCGAGGCGCCTGCGCCATGTGCGTTCGTTCGGGCGGCAGCAGGCCGATGACACCGCCTGGACGGACATGGCGAAGCGGCTCGGGCGTGGATACCGCCGCCAGCTGGAACTCGCGGCGCACGGGCGGCTGCTGCTCGAGCTGCTGGCGGCCGTCGCGATCGCCGCCGGCTTCCTGCTGGCCCATCGCTGGACCGGGATCGACCAGGCAACCCTGATCGCGGTGTGCCTGTTGCTCGGGCGCCTGCTTCCCTACCTGGTTTCCACCCGGCAAGGCATCCAGCAAGTGCGTTCGGCTGTGCCGGCGTTCGATCTCTGGCAACGCTACATGGCGCTGGAAGCGGATCGCCCTGCCCTTGCCCCTGTACCCGTCACCCGCGGCCCTGCGTGCGTCCTGCATATCAGGCGGGTTCGATTGCCCCGGGCGCTGGTCGCCCTCGAGGTACGCGACCTGGTCCTGGCACCTGGCGAGATGACAGTGGTATTCGGCGATTCCGGCATTGGCAAGAGCTGCCTGGTCGACGTCCTCTCGGGCATGATGGCGCCGGCCGGATTCGAGGCGGACATCTCCGGGCAAAAAATCGATTTCGACGAGTATCGGGCGCTCGTTGGCAAGAGCGCCTATGTCAGCCAGCAGGTACGCCCCTGGCACGCGAGCGTTCGCGATTGCCTCTGCTGGGCAGTGCCCGATGCGAGCGAGTCCATGATGTGGCGCGCGCTGGCCGACGTCGGCCTGGACAAGCGATTGAACAGGGCCGCCGATGGACTCGACACCGCGCTGCAGGACTCCACCAGCCGGTTGTCCGGCGGCGAGCTGCAGCGGCTTCTGCTGGCCCAGGTGCTACTGCGGCAACCCGTACTTGCCATGCTGGACGAAGCTACGGGCGCGCTCGACGCACGGTCTGAAAGCGGGATCCTTTCGGCCCTGCGGTCCCGCCTGCCGCAAACCGCCCTCGTCGTCGTTTCGCATCGAACCGGACTCGCCGCGATCGCCGACCAGTGCCTGGTGATCGATGGCCGCGGCGTGGCGACCGCGGTCCGCCGGGATCACGCCGAACCTGCCGCCGGGCCGGCCGCGCTCAAGCCTGGAATGCGCGCTGGCACCACGCCATGAGCGGGCTCCAGGCGAAGCCCAGGACCAGCAGCGAGATCGCGTTGATCGAGAACACGACCTGCAGCGGGCGCCCCGGACGCACCTGGATCGGCTCGCCTTCCGGCTCGTCGAAGTACATCACCTTCATCACGCGCAGGTAGTAGAACGCGCCGATCACCGCGAACACGATGCCGACGATGGCCAGCCACAGCATGTCGCCCTCGATCGCCGCGCGCAGCACCGCCAGCTTGGCCCAGAACCCCAGGAACGGCGGTACCCCGGCCATCGAAGCCATGATGCACAGCACAAGCCCCGCCATCCACGGGCTGCGGGCATTCAGGCCCTTGAAGTCGTCGATGCGGTCGGCCTCGAAGCCGTTGCGCGAGAGCATGATGATGGCGCCGAAAGCCGCCGTTCCCATGATTGCGTAGCTGATCGTGTAGAACATCGCCGCCGCGTAGCCCTCGGCCCCGCCGCCGGCGAAGCCGAGGAAGATGAAACCGACATGCGAGACGGTGGAGTACGCCAGCATTCGCTTGAGGTTGGTCTGCGCGATTGCGACGACGTTGCCGATCGCCAGCGACAGTGCGGCGAGGCAGGCGAGCAGCAGGTGCCACTGGTCGCCGGCCGGCGCCAGCCCGGCCTCGAGCAGGCGGTAGGTCATGCCGAACGCGGCCAGCTTCGGCGCCGAGCCGATGAACAGCGTGATCGGCGTGGGCGCGCCGTGGTAGGTGTCCGGCAGCCACATGTGGAACGGGGCCGCACCGAACTTGAACGCGATGCCGACCACGATGAACACCACGCCGGTGAGCATCAGCACGCGGTCGTCGCCGACCAGTCCGCCCGCGAGGTCGTGGATCGTCGCCAGGTCCAGCGAGTACGTGGCACCGTACAGCAGCGACATGCCGAACAGCAGCAGGCCCGAGGCCAGCGAGCCGAGCACGAAGTACTTCATCGCCGCTTCCGAGGAAAGCGGGTTGTCGCGGTCGATCGCCACCAGCGCGTACGACCCCAGCGCGAGCAGCTCGAGGCCGACGTAGACCATGGTCAGGTTGCCGGCCGAAACCAGCAGCATCATGCCCACGGTGGCGAACAGCACCAGCACCGGCAGCTCGCCCTTGTACAGGCCGCGCTCGCGCATGAACGTCCATGCGAAGCCCAGCGCCACCGCCGATATCACGAGCAGCGAGATCTTCAGCACGTCGGCGATGCCGTCGCGGATGAACATGTCGTGCATCACCGAGCCCTGCCCGCCCGTGCCCGCGGCAACCATGCACGCGGCGGCCAGGAGCACGACGATCGCGCCGACGTGGGTGACGATGCGGCGGCGCTCGTCCAGGAACAGGTCCAGCATCAGCAGCGCGAACGCGCCGAGCACCACCAGCAGCTCGGGTGCCAGCGGCGCGATGTCGGCGAGTGTCCGGACCTGCGGAGTCATGTCGGTGATCACAGCATGCATTCCTTCAAAGCTTGCTTGCGGCAAGCTGCGCCGCCAGTTGCGCGATGGAGGGCTCCATCAGGTCGGTCAGCGGCTTCGGCCAGATGCCGATCAGCAGCACGCCTGCCGCGAATACGCCGAGCACGATCCATTCGCGCATGTTGATGTCCTTCAGCTCCGCCACGTGGGCGTTGCCGACGTCGCCCCAGATCACCCGCTTGGCCAGCCACAGCGAATAGCCGGCGCCGATCATCAGCGTGGTCGCCGCGGCGAACGCGATCAGCGGGTGCTGCTGGAAGCTGGCCAGGATGATCATGAACTCGCCGACGAAGCCGCTGGTCCCCGGCAGGCCCGAGTTGGCCATCGAGAACAGGATCCAGAACGCCGCCAGCCACGGCATGGTGTTGGCGACGCCGCCGTAGTCGCTGATCCGGCGCGTATGCATGCGGTCGTAGAGCACGCCGACGCAGGAGAACAGCGCGCCGGAGATGAAGCCGTGCGAAACCATCTGCACCATCGCGCCCTGCAGGCCGAGCCTGGCGGCGTCGAGGTTGCCGTCCTCGCGCACCAGCGCGAGCGCGATGAAGATGCCCAGGGTCACGAAGCCCATGTGCGCGACCGAGGAATAAGCGATCAGCTTCTTCATGTCGTCCTGCACCAGCGCCACCATGCCGACGTACACGATCGCGATCAGCGACAGCGCGATCATCAGCATCGCGAACTCGTGGCTCGCATCGGGCACGATGGGCAGCGAGAAGCGCAGGAAGCCGTACCCGCCGATCTTCAGCATGATCGCCGCCAGCACCACCGAGCCGCCGGTCGGCGCCTCCACGTGCGCGTCGGGCAGCCAGGTGTGCACCGGGAACATCGGGATCTTGACCGCGAAACCCAGGAAGAACGCGAAGAACAGCCACATCTGTTCGGTGGCCGTCAGCGGCAGCTGCACCAGGTCGGGGATCTGCCAGCTGCCGCCCTTCATGTACATGTAGATCAGGCCGACCAGCATGAACACCGAGCCCAGGAACGTGTACAGGAAGAACTTCATCGCCGCATACACGCGGCGCGGCCCGCCCCAGACGCCGATGATGATGAACATCGGGATCAGCATGCCCTCGAAGAAGGCGTAGAACAGGATCGAATCCACCGCGCAGAACACGCCGATCATCACGCCTTCGAGGATCAGCAGCGTGGCGAAATACTGGCTCACGCGCTTGCTCACCGAACCCCAGGCGCCGATCAGCACCAGGACCGATGTGATCGTGGTCAGCAGGATCAGCGCGATCGAGATGCCGTCCGCGCCCAGGTGGTACTGGATGTCGTAGGCCGGGATCCATTCGCGGCGCTCGATGAACTGCAGCCCGGCGTTGGCGTAGTCGAAACCGGTGAACAGCGGGATGCTGAGCAAGAACGTCGCCAAGGCGATCAGCAGCGACAGCCAGCGCGCCGCGTTCGCGCGCTGGTTGCCGAGCGCAAGCACCAGTCCGCCGCCGATTATCGGAAGCCAGATCACCAGACTCAGGAGGGGCCAGTTCGACACGTGTTCTGTTCCGTTTGCGGTCAGCGCCAATATCGGATGAGGGCGGCCAGGAGCACGATCAGGCCGAGGATCATCACGAAGGCGTAGTGGTAGAGGAGTCCGGACTGGGTGCGCCGCAGCACGCCCGAGAACAGGTCGACGAGGCGCACGCTGCCGTTGACGAAGGCGCCATCGATCACTTTTTCGTCATTGCGGCGCGACAGCCTGCCCATCAGCACGCTGCCTCCGGCCAGGCCCTTGATCCACAGGTCGTCCATCCCGTACTTGTTGTTCAGGACGCGGATCGGCAGCGCCAGCACGCGCGCGACCTTCGCCGGCAGGTCCGGCTTGAGCAGGTACATCACCGTGGCCACCACGAAGCCGGCCGCCGCAAGCCAGAATGCAGGCGCCATGAAACCGTGCTGCGCGAACTTGACCGGGCCGTGCCACAGCGAGTCGCCGATCACGGCCACCACGTCGCGCGGGCCGGCGACGTCGATCGCGCCGAGGAAGAACGGCAGCTGCTTCACGTCACCCATCACGTCGGTACCGAACAGCATCGGCCCGGCGGTGAAGAAGCCCACGCCGATCGAGGCGATCGCCAGCAGCACCAGCGGCACGGTCACCACCCAGGGCGACTCGTGCGGCTCGTGCGCGCCGTGGCCGTCGTGGTGCGCATCGTGCCCGCCGCCGGTCGCATGGTCGTCGCGGAAGCGCTCTTTGCCGTGGAAGGTCAGGTACAGCAGGCGGAAGCTGTAGAACGAGGTGACGAACGCGCCCAGCAGCACCGCCCAGTAGCCATAGGTCGCGATCCAGTTGCCCGCTTCGTGCGCGTGGTGCCCCGCGGCCTCGATGATCGTGTCCTTGGAGTAGAAACCGCTGAAGAACGGCGTGCCCACCAGCGCCAGGGTGCCGATCAACATCGTCGCGTAGGTGATCGGCATGTACTTGCGCAGGCCGCCCATGCGGCGCATGTCCTGCACGTGGTGCATGCCGATGATCACCGAGCCGGCCGCCAGGAACAGCAGCGCCTTGAAGAAGGCGTGGGTCATCAGGTGGTAGACGCCCGCACTGTAGGCCGAGACGCCCAGCGCCACGGTCATGTAGCCCAGCTGCGAGAGCGTGGAGTACGCGACCACGCGCTTGATGTCGTTCTGCACCATGCCGATCAGGCCGGTGAAGAAGGCCGTGGTGGCACCGATGAACAGCACGAAGTTCAACGCGGTCTCGCTGAGCTCGAACAGCGGCGACATGCGCGCGACCATGAAGATGCCGGCGGTGACCATGGTCGCGGCGTGGATCAGCGCCGAGATCGGGGTCGGGCCTTCCATCGAGTCGGGCAGCCACACGTGCAGCGGCACCTGCGCCGACTTGCCCATCGCGCCAACGAACAGGCAGATGCAGATCACCGTGGCGATGGACCATTCGTGGCCGGAAATGATCGCCACCACCTGTCCGCCGCCGATCTTGTCGCTGGCGTTGGCGAACACCGTTGCGTAGTCCAGCGTGCCGAACCAGTACATCACCCCGGCGATGCCGAGCAGGAAGCCGAAGTCGCCGACGCGATTGACCAGGAACGCCTTGAGGTTCGCGAACACCGCGGTCGGGCGCTTGAACCAGAAGCCGATCAGCAGGTACGACACCAGCCCCACCGCTTCCCAGCCGAAGAACAGCTGCAGGAAGTTGTTGGACATCACCAGCATCAGCATCGAGAACGTGAACAGGCTGATGTAGCTGAAGAAGCGCTGGTAGCCGGGATCGTCGGCCATGTAGCCGATGGTGTAGACGTGCACCAGCAGCGAGACGAAGGTAACGACCACCATCATCATCGCGGTCAGGTTGTCGACCATGAAGCCGACGTGCGCGTCGATCGAACCGACCTGGAAGAACGTGTAGACGTTCTCGTTGAACGGCGCGGCGCCCTGCCCGACCAGCTGCCAGAGCACGTAGATCGACAGCGCGCAGCTGGCCGCCACGCCGAGGATCGTGATCCAGTGCGAGCCGGCCCGACCGACCTGGCGGCCGAACAGGCCGGCCAGGATCGCGCCGGCCAGCGGCGCCAGCACGATCGCCAGCAGCACCGTTTTCGAGATCGCGAACTCCATGCCCGGCATCATTCCGTCAGCCCTTCAAGGTATCGATTTCGGCCACGTTGATCGTGCGCCGGTTGCGGAACAGCGTGACCAGGATCGCGAGGCCGATCGCGGCCTCGGCCGCGGCCACGGTGAGGATGAAGAACACGAACACCTGCCCGGCCGCGTCTCCCGCCTCGCGCGAGAACGCGACGAAGTTGACGTTGACCGCGAGCAGCATCAGCTCGATCGACATCAGCAGGATGATCACGTTCTTGCGGTTGAGGAAGATGCCCGCGACGCTGATGCAGAACAACACTGCGCCGAGCGCCAGGTAGTGGCCGAGCGAAAGCCCCTGCGTGAACAGTTCCATCACTTGCCCTCCCCGCCTGCGTCGTCGGCCGGTGTCGGTGCGTCGGGCGTGGGCCGGCTCGCATCCATCTTCACCATGCGGAAGCGATCCCCCGCCCGGACCCTCGCCTGCGCGCTCGGGACCTGGTGCTTGGTGCCCTCGCGCTTGCGAAGGGTGAGCGTGACCGCTGCGATCACGGCCACCGTCAGGATCAGCGCAGCGACCTCGAACGGCAGCAGGAACCCGGTGAACAGGCGTCCGGCCAGCCACTCGATGTTGGGCACGCCGGCCGCGAGCGCCGGATCGGCGCCGAACGGCGTGGCGCGCGCCTTGATCCCGATCAGCATCAGTATTTCGGCCAGCATCACCACCGCGACAAGCAGCCCCAACGGCAGGTATCGCACGTAGCCCTCGTGCATCTTCACCTCGTCGATGTCCAGCATCATCACGACGAACATGAACAGCACCATCACCGCACCGACGTAGACCACCACCAGCGCGATGCCGAGGAACTCGGCGTCGGCGAGGATCCAGGTGCAGGCGACCGTGAAGAAGGTCAGCACCAGGCAAAGCGCGGCATGCACCGGGCTGCGCACGCTGATCACGGCGCCGGCGGCGACCACGGTCACCACGGCGAAGGCAAGGAAAGCGAGCAGTGCGTAATCCATGCGGTCCTCAGCGGAAGGCGGCGTCGGCGGCGCGGCGTTCGGCGATCTCGGTTTCGAGCCGGTCCCCGATTGCCAGCAGCTGCTGCTTGTTGACGATGTTCTCGCCGCGGTTCTCGAAGTGGTACTCGAGCACGTGGGTTTCGACGATCGAGTCCACCGGGCACGATTCCTCGCAGAACCCGCAGAAGATGCACTTGAACAGGTCGATGTCGTAGCGCGTGGTGCGGCGGGTGCCGTCGGCGCGCTGCTCCGAATCGATGGTGATCGCCAGCGCCGGGCAGACCGCTTCGCACAGCTTGCAGGCGATGCAGCGCTCTTCGCCGTTGGGATAGCGACGCAGCGCGTGCAGTCCGCGGAAGCGCGGCGACTGCGGCGTCTTCTCCATCGGGTACATCAACGTGTACTTGGGTTTGAACAGGTACTTGAGCGTCAGCCACATGCCGGCGAACAGCTCCAGCAGCAGCAGGCCCCTGAACCAGGACGTCAACTTGCTCATCACTTGCCTGCCTCGAACACGCCGTAATACGCCATCAGCGCCGTCACCGCGATCCACGCGATGCTCAGCGGAATGAACACCTTCCAGCCCAGCCGCATGATCTGGTCGTAGCGGTAGCGCGGGAACGTGGCGCGGAACCAGACGAAGCAGCTGGCGAAGAA
>DATCYC010000116.1:0-6917 GCA_036570525.1 Luteimonas sp. | reverse complement strand
CGTGCCAGCGGGTTTGCCGGCGCGCCTTGCGCCGGGTTCGCCGGGCGCACCAACGATCGATATCTGAAGAAGCTGCGGGGGCCTGGACAGCGGACGGGGGGCCGTCATCGCTGGTGGGGTGGGTCCTGAAGAAAAAGCAGCGTGCAAAAGCCGGACGCGGACCATGAGAGTCCGCGCCGGTGCAGTTGGAAAAGCGTCGAGAGAGGTCGCCGTTCCGGCGATCGACATATCCAACCATTCGGGAGAAACCAATCGTGATTCATTCCAGCAAGCATCCGCTCGCAGTCTTCGTCGTGACACCGCTGGCGCTCGCGCTCGCGGCGGCCTCGGCGCAGGCAGCGACCCGCGTCGACCTGCAGAAGCAGGACGTGGCCGCGCTCAACAGCCAGTACGCCCAGGCCAGCGTGGCGATCGGCGTCAGCAAACGGGCCAACCTGCGCCACGCCGAACTGCTGTCGCTCGGCGCCGACTCGGCGTTGACCATCGTCAAGGCGCGCGACATCGAGGACGGCGCGCGCAACTACCGCTACCAGCAGACCTACCGCGGCATCCCCGTTTACGGCGAGCAGATCGTGGTCAGCGAGAACGCCAACGGCCAGGTGCGCGCCATGTTCGGACGGCAGGTCCAGGGGCTGGCGGCGGAGGTCCCGGCGATCGCGCCCAGGGTGACCGATGCCCAGGCACTGGCCACGGCCAAGCGCGCCACCCTCGGCAACCGCCTGCTGGCGATGCGCGTGGAGCGCGAGGAAAGCAGGCAGATGATCTACGTCGACGACAACGACCGCGCGCACCTTGCGTACGTGGTGACGTTCTTCGCCGACAGCGCCAACGGCGGCAGCCCGACACGCCCGGTGGTGATCATCGACGCGCGCAGCGGCCGGATCCTCAGGCAGTACGACAACCTGCAGAACGCCGAGATCGGCACCGGCCCCGGCGGCAACCAGAAGACCGGCCAGTACGAGTACGGCACCGACTACGGCTACCTCGACGTGGCCCAGGGCGGCAGCACCTGCACCATGGACAATTCCGTGGTCAAGACGGTCAACCTCAACCACGGCACCAGCGGCAGCACCGCGTTCTCGTACAGCTGCCCGCGCAACACGGTGAAGTCGATCAACGGCGCCTACTCGCCGCTCAACGACGCGCACTACTTCGGCAAGGTCATCTTCGACATGTACGACGACTACGTCGGCTCGTCGCCACTGACCTTCAAGCTGACGATGAAGGTGCACTACAGCAACAGCTACGAGAACGCTTTCTGGGACGGTTCGTCGATGACCTTCGGCGACGGCGCCAGCACGTTCTATCCGCTGGTCAGCCTGGACGTGTCCTCGCACGAGGTCTCGCACGGCTACACCGAGCAGAACTCCGGCCTGAACTACTCCGGCCAGTCGGGCGGCATCAACGAGGCGTTCTCGGACATGGCCGGCGAGGCCGCCGAGTACTACTTCAACGGCGGCAGCAACGACTTCCTGGTTGGCGCGCAGATCTTCAAGGGCAGCGGCGCGCTGCGCTACATGGCCGACCCGCCGCAGGACGGCCGTTCGATCGGCCATGCCGACGACTACACCAGCGGCATGGACGTGCACTACTCGTCGGGCGTGTACAACAAGGCGTTCTACCTGCTGGCCAGCAAGAGCGGCTGGAACACGGAGACGGCGTTCCAGGCCTTCGCCCGCGCCAACCGCGACTACTGGACCGCGAGCACCGACTTCGACCAGGGTGCCTGCGGCGTCGAACAGGCCGCCACGGACCTGGGCTTCAGCGAAGCCGACGTGGCATCGGCGTTCTCCAGTGTCGGCGTGAGCTGCGACGGCGAGGATCCCGGTGACCCCGGCCCGGGCGGCGGCGAGCTGACCAAGGGCGTGCCGGTGACCGGCCAGTCCGGTTCGTCGGGCCAGTCGCTGAACTTCACCCTGGACGTGCCCTCCGGCGCCTCGAACCTGGTGTTCACCATGTCCGGCGGCAGCGGCGACGCCGACCTGTACGTGAAGTTCGGCAGCGCGCCGACCGACAGCTCCTGGGATTGCCGCCCGTACAAGTACGGCAACAACGAGACCTGCAGCTTCTCCTCGCCGTCCGCCGGCACCTGGCACGTGCGGATCAAGGGCTACTCTGCCTTCTCCGGCGTGAGCATCGTGGGTGACTACGACACCGGCGGTGGCGGCGGTGGCGACGCGCAGACGTACAGCAACAGCGGCGACTACGCGATCAACAACAACGCCACGGTGTACAGCCCGATCACGGTGTCCGGCCGCAGCGGCAACGCTTCGACCAGCACCTCGGTCAGCGTGGACATCAAGCACACCTACATCGGCGACCTGAAGGTGGACCTGCTCGCACCGGACGGCAGCGTGTACGGCCTGCACAACCGCACCGGCGGCAGCGCCAACAACATCATCAAGACCTACACCGGCGACCTGTCGGTCGAGAGCCTCAACGGCACGTGGCGGCTGCGCGTGACCGACTATGCCTGGGGCGACACAGGCAAGATCGACAGCTGGAGCATCACGTTCTGAGCGATGCCGTCAGGCAAGACAGGGAGCCCCGGCCAACGCCGGGGCTCTTTTCATGGTTCTTCACCCGACTCCGGCGGCGTCCGTCCCTGCGCGATACTTTGATATCGTGAATCCGGGAGGTGGCCGATGCGGCGCACCAGGCTCTTGGGTATTGTTTCCATCCTGTCGGGGCTGCTCTGCGCGGCTTGCTCCGGCGCGCCGGATGTCGATCCGGACGCAGCGATATCGTCGCGTTCGCAGCCTGGACTTCATGTGCAAGCTCCCGCCGCCACCAGGGCGCGGGAACGACTGACGCCCGTGTCGCCTGCCATGCCTGCGCCGGAAGCGGCAATGCCCCGCAAGGCGTATCTGGTCAGCTCCCGCGCAACGTTCCGCGAGTTTTCCGGTCTCGCCCGGCCGCGCGGACTGCATCGCGACCCGAGTGGGACCAATCTGGTCATTTCGGAGATCGACGCCACCCGCCTGGAAGACGTGGCCGGCATCGTGCACCGGACCGAGCAGCGCTGCGGCGGATTCTTCGCCTTCCAGACCCGCGAGGAAGCCGAGGCGTTCCTGCGCTCGGACCGCTCGGCGCAGGCGATCTCCGCAGCCCGGGCCAGCTACGCCGTGGACAACCGGTCGACGGTGGACTACTGGCTGCCGCAGGTACGGGAATCGCGCATCCGCGACACCATCGCGCACCTGTCGAGCTACCAGAACCGCTATTACGCGAGTCCGGCCGGCAAGGCGTCGGCCGAGTGGATCCGCGACAGCTGGGCGGCGCTGGCGGCCGGGCGCAGCGACGTCACCACCGAACTGTTCACCGCCTGTGCAACTTGTTCCACCCAGCCTTCGGTCGTGCTGACCATCGAAGGCACCACCCTTCGCGAGGAAGTCGTGGTGCTGGGCGCGCACCTGGACTCGATCAACGCTTACGGCGGCGGCAGCCCGGGCCAGGCCGCGCCGGGCGCCGACGACGATGCCTCGGGCATCGCCGTGCTGACCGAAACGTTGCGGATCGCGCTCGCCAGCGGCTGGCGGCCGCAGCGCACGGTCAAGTTCATGGGCTACGCGGCCGAAGAGGTGGGGCTGCGGGGGTCGAACGCCATCGCCCAGTCCCATCGCCAGGCCGGGGTCGATGTCGTCGCCGTGCTGCAGGTCGACATGACCAACTACAAGGCCGGCCCGGTGCAGGACATGAAGCTGATCACCGACTACTCCAACGCCAGCCTGAAAGCCTTCTTCGAGCAGCTGTTCGATACCTACATGGCACCGATGGGCCACACGCGCGGCACCTACACCTGCGGTTACGGCTGCTCCGACCACGCCTCGTGGACCAACGCCGGATACCCGGCCGCGATGATGTTCGAGGCCGGAGACCCCGACGGGTCGTTCCCCTACATCCACACCACCGGCGACACGCTCGCGATGATGGGCGATACCGCGCAGCCGAGCGTCAAGTTCGCGCAGTTCGCACTGGCGTTCCTGGGCGAAACGGCCAAGACCCGCGCCATGCATACCGGCGGCCCGCTGTTGCCGCTGGCCAAGCCCTGACGCGGCGCGACCCGGCGATGCCTCCGCGCGGCGACCGCCGCCGGATCGTCAGAGCGCTTCGAACCTGTTCGCGTCCACGTTCTTGCGCACCTTGAGCGGGTCCCAGATGCGGCCGTTCATGGCGATGTGGACGCCCGGCGGCAGCGACTGCACCGCGCCGACCGCGCAGCCGATGTTGAACTCGGCATCCGAACCGCGGAAGCGCGCCGGGTTCAGCGCGCCGGTCAGGACGATGGTCTTGCCGGCGATGGTGGCCAGCACCTTTGCCGTCTCGACCATGGTGTCGGTGCCGTGGGTGACCAGCACCTGCCGCGCCGGCTGCGCGGCGATCGTCGCGCGCAGAAGTTCGCGGTCCTCGGCGGTGATGTGCAGCGAGTCCTTGCGCAGGATCGGGATCACCTGGAAGCGGAACGCGACGCCCAGGTCCTCGAGGATGCGGCCGATCTGCGGCTCGCCGATCTGGTAGTCGGACTTGTCGTCGAAGTACACCTTGTCGATGGTGCCGCCGGTGGTGACGACGAGAAGCTCGTCCATATCTGTATCCCTTGACTGATCCTGTAGGAGCGCACTCGGGCGCGACCGGGACATCGCCGCAAGACCTGTCGCGCCCGAGTGCGCTCCTACGGCATTCTACTTGCCGAAGCGCGCGCGCAGGCCCGGCCAGCTGGCGGCCACGATGACGGCCAGCGACAGCGCGATCTCCGCCCACGCCCAGCCGGCCTGGTCCGGATGGCTCCAGGCGATCATCACCCCGTGCGAAAACCAGAACAGGGCCAGCACGCCGGCCCAGAACGCGGACTTCGCGGCGACCGTGCCGCCGCGCAGCACGCCGGCCAGCGCCAGCAGCGGCGGCAGGGCGAACACCAGCAGCGCGGCGAGGCGGTGGCGGTCGTCGTGGAACCACGCCGCGTACAGCGCCGACAGCGCGAACAGCGCCACCGCCAGCACGATGCGCGAAGGCCTGCGGCCGCTCACGCCAGCTTCGCCGCGATCATGGCCACGCGGCGGCCCAGCGCGCGCGCCAGCAGCGCCTCTTCGTCGCTGGGCTCGGGGTCGTCCTGCAGGCCGGCCACGTGGCTGGCGCCGTAGGGCGTGCCGCCGCTGCGGGTGGTGTTGAGCGCCGGCTCGGTGAACGGGATGCCGACCAGCACGCAACCGTGGTGCAGCAGCGGCACCATCATCGTCAGCAGCGTCGACTCCTGGCCGCCGTGCATCGTCGAAGTGGAGGTGAACACGGCCGCCGGCTTGCCGACCAGCGTGCCGCTCGCCCACTGCGCGCCCAGGCCGTCGATGAAGTGCTTGACCGGCGCGGCCATGTTGCCGAAGCGGGTGGGGCTGCCAAGCACCAGCCCGGCGCATTCGTCCAGGTCCGCCGGCTGCACGTAGGGCGCACCGTCCTCGGGTATCGGCGGTGCCGCGACCTGCGTGGCCACCGCTACCGGTGGCACCGTGCGCAGCCGCGCCGACATGCCCTCGACCTCGCCGATGCCGCGCGCGACGTGGCGCGCAAGCCGGGCCACCGAACCGCCGCGGCTGTAGTAGAGGACGAGGATGTCGGGCATGGCGTTGGTCGCGGCGTGCAATGGCGCACATTGTCGCAGGTCGCATGCCTTCCAGCCCTCTTCCGCTTCGCAGGAGAGGGGCTAAAGCCGGGATGGACGTTTTCGCGATAGCCACGCGCACAGCCCCTCTCCTGCGCAGCGGGAGAGGGAGGCGCGCAGCGCCGGGTGAGGGCTCGGCTTTTCGCGGCAACCTGACACACCCTCACCCCAACCCCTCTTCCGCTTCGCAGGAGAGGGGCTAAAGCCGGGATGGACGTTTTCGCGATAGCCACGCGCACAGCCCCTCTCCTGCGCAGCGGGAGAGGGAGGCGCGCAGCGCCGGGTGAGGGTTCGGCTTTCCGCGGCGACCTGACTCACCCTCACCCCAACCCCTCTCCCGCTTCGCAGGAGAGGGGCCAGGGTTGCGCGTCCCCCGCCGCCACCCTTTGCTACCCTTCGCCCGATGGAGCCTCTGGACACCCTGTACCGCTGGAGCGACCGCATGCGCGACCGCGCGCGGACGGGGACATTCCTGCGCTTCCTGTGGCGCCGGTTCCTCGACGACCGGCTGTTCGAATCCGCCGGCGCACTGTCGTTCACGATGGTGTTCGCGCTGGTGCCGCTGTCGATGGTGGTGTTTGGCGTGCTGTCCATGTTCCCGGCGTTCAACGGCTGGAGCGACCAGCTCAGCGACTACATCTTCTCGAACTTCGTGCCCGGCTCGGCGCGGGCGATCGAGAGCCACCTGCGCGATTTTTCGCGGAACACCGGCCAGCTCACTGCGGTCGGCGTGATCGCGCTGGTGGTATCGCTGCTCGTCACCCTGATCAGCATCGAGGCGACGTTCAACAAAGTCTGGCGGGTGAAGACCGCGCGGCCCAAGTTTGGCCGCTTCCTCGTCTACTGGACGGTGTTGACGCTCGGCGCGCTGGTGGCCACGGCCAGCCTGGCGCTGTCCACCCGGTTCTTCGCGCTGGGCATCTTCAAGACCGCGTCCGGGCAATGGGTCGAAGGCGTGCTGTTGCAGCTGGCGCCGATGCTGATCGAGTTGCTGGCATTCACCGCGATCTACCGGGTGGTGCCGCACCGCACCGTGCAGTGGCGCCACGCCATCGCTGGCGCGGCGCTCGCGGTGCTGCTGCTGGAATTCGTGAAATGGGGCATCGGCCTGTACCTGGGCAGCTTCGGCGCCTACTCCAAGATCTACCAGAAAGCCGCCTTCGTGCCGATCTTCCTGCTGTGGATCTACTTCGGCTGGGTGTCGATCCTGCTGGGCGCCTCGTTCGCTTCGTCGATCTCGGCGTTCCGCTACCAGCCGGCGGCG
>DATCYC010000115.1:0-5665 GCA_036570525.1 Luteimonas sp. | reverse complement strand
GAGCACGATCTGCGATCCCGCGCCGGACGCGCTCGCATCGATGCGCTGCACCGGGGTTGCGAAGTCGGTGACGTTGAGCGGACGCTGCAGCGCGGGCGAGATGCTCGCGTTGCCGACGTTGATCACCACGTCCGAACCCTGCTTGCGCATGTCGGGCACGGCACCATCACCGCTGAAGCGCATGATCAGCTTGCCGGAGCCGCCGTCGCCGCGCTTGAAGTCGATGCTGGAAACGGCCAGCCCGCCGGCCACCTGTTTCGCCGGGTCGACCGCCACGGGGGCGGCGGACTGCGCGACCGCGAAGTACGACGCGGCCGGGGCGGGTTGCTGGGCGTGTACGGCGCCGAAGGCCGAGACCAGCCCTGCGACGAGGCCGACCATGCTGGCTCGCAACGGCATGGCGCGTCGGCTCTTGGGCAGGTGTTGCGCTTGGGTAACGGTCATCTTGCTTCCCCTATCAATTGTCTTCGAGCGCAACCGACGCCGGCCTTTCCAGCCAGCCGCCCGCGCCATCCGGCACAAGTTCGACGAGTTCAATGCGATCTTCATGAACGGCCGTCACGCGACCGTCGTTCTGCCCCATGTAGACGCCCGGCTGGATCCGGTAGACGACCTTGTCGGGCGCCACCACCAGTCCGACCATGCCGCCGCCGCGGCCGATCGTACCGACCATGTCGAGGCTGTCGAGCGGGAACTGTTCCAGGGTCTGCTTGCGTCGATGCGAATCCGGCCGCGGGCCGCTGCCCGAGTCCTTCGACGTGAATGCGTCGCTGAACGGGTCGCGCATGCCCTGGGCCGCGTACTCGAACGTCTCGAACTGCTGCATCACCGGCAGCGGATCGAGCGGCGGGGCCGGCCGGGCCTTGACGTTGGCGACCCATTCTTCGAGGTTCGATGCCGGCTCCGGGCCACTGGTGACGCTGCGCCCGCAGGCGCCGAGCACGAGGGCCAGGCCTACCGCGAGCGCGCCGCGGACGAGGTTGTTCGACATGCGCATGTCACTGCCCTCCCTTGGCGTCCGGAGAGGCTGCCGCGGCCGCGGCGGTCTCTTCCTCGTCGAGGTAGCGGTAGGTTTTCACCGTACCGGCGAGCTCGAGGCTGGAGTTGGGGCGGATCGCGGCGGCGGGGTCCTTGTCGGCGTTCACCGGCCGCAGCGAGATGTCGTGCATCGTCATGATCACCACGCGCGGCAGCGAGGCCACGCCGCTGACGAAGGCGCCGAACTGGTGGTAGGTGCCCACCATCTTCAGCGAGATCGGCTTCTCGGCGTAGAACTCCTTGGGCGTTTCCGGCCCGGGCTGGAACAGCTCGTTCTGGATGCCGGTGGCCAGCGCGGTCTGCGAGATGTCGACGATCAGGTCCGGCATTTCAGTCTTGCTCGGCAGCTGGCGCAGCATCTGCTGCAGCTGCTGCTCCATCTGCGCGAGCTGCTGCTTGAGCGGCTCCAGGTTGGAGGCGCGGCCCTGCTTCTCGACGAAGTCGTCGCGCAGTTCGGCCTCGCGCTTGTCGAGCTGTTCGAGCTGGTCGCCCTTGTCGCGGGTGACCACCCACCACAGCAGGCCGAAGATCAGCGCGCCGAGCAGCACGCAGAAACCGATCTTGTACGGCCTCGGCCAGCCGCCGGGGTTGTTGATGTCGAGCTCGCTGAGCTTCACTTTTCTCTGGCTCACGACGCGGCTCCTTCTGTGGCGGCGGCAGCCGGCGCGGCGCCATCGACAGGCGCCTCACCCACCGGCGGGACCGCATCGGGAACCCCGTCGCCGTCCTCGTCCCTGGCCGCGTTGGGATTGGCCAGGGTGACGGTGAGCGAGAACGCGTACGGGAGCCCCTTCACCGCGCCGGTTGCCTCGATGATCGACAGCTCCGGCGTGGTCATCCAGCCCGAGCCTTCGAGGTTGCGCATGTAGGTGCTGACGCGCGCGTTGGACTGCGAGCGACCTTCCAGGGTGAGCTTCTCGCCCTCCTGCTTGATCGAGGTCAGGACCACGCCGTCGGGGATCGTGCGCACCAGGGAATCGAACAGGTGCACCATCTGCGAACGGTTGGCCTGGAGCTGTTCGATGACTTCCTTGCGCGCCAGCAGGCGCGACTTCTGCCGGTCGAGCTCCTCGATCTCCTTGATCTTGGTGTCGACCTGGCTGATCTGCGTCTGCAGGTAGGCGTTGCGCTCTTCCTGCCCGGAGATCTGGCCGTTGTAGTAGCTGTTGACCAGGAACCACAGCGCCAGCCCCGCCAGCGCGGCGAAGGCCAGCATGACGCCGAATTCCTTCTGTCGCTGCTTGCGGCGTTCGGCGCGCCATGGCAGCAGGTTGATCCGGGCCATCAGTCGAAGCTCCTCAGGGCGAGCCCGCAGGCGATCAGCAGCGCAGGGGCGTCCTGGGCCAGCGCATGCGCCTGCACGCGCGGCCCGAGCGTCATCTGCGCCAGCGGGTTGGCGACCACCGTCTGCACGCCGAGCTGCTCCTCGACCATCTCGGCCACGCCGGGAATCGAGGCGCAGCCGCCGGCCAGCACGACCTGGTCGACTCGGTTGAACTCGCTGCCGGCGTAGAAGAACTGCAGCAGGCGGCTGATCTGCTGGACCAGCGCCTCCTTGAACGGCTCGAGCACTTCGATCTCGTAGCTTTCCGGCAGCCCGCCCTGGCGCTTGGCCAGGCCGGCTTCCTCGTAGCTCAGCCCGTAGCGGCGCATGACCTCGTCGGTGAGCTGCTTGCCACCGAACACCTGTTCGCGGCTGTACAGGCTGCGGCCGTTGCGCAGGATGTTGAGCGTGGTCATCGTCGCGCCGACGTCGACCATCGCCACGATGCCGTCATTCGGGATGTTGAGCGAACTGGCCAGCAGGCCGTATGCGTTCTCGATCGCGAACGCCTCCACGTCCATCACCCGCGCGGTGAGTCCGCCGAGCTCGAGCGCCGAGGCGCGCATCTCGACGTTCTCCGAGCGCGAAGCCGCCAGCAGCACCTGCACCATCTCGGCGTTGCCCGGCATCATGCCCAGCACCTCGAAGTCGAGGTTCACTTCCTCGATCGGGTACGGGATGTAGTTGACCGCTTCGAGTTCGACCTGCGACTCCATGTCGTCGTCGTCCAGGTCGGCCGGCATCGGGATCACCTTGGTGATCACCGCCGAACCGGCCACGGCCGCGGCGGCCTGCTTGGCGCGCGTGCCCGAACGCGAGACCGCGCGGCGGATGGCCTCGCCGACCGCCTCGACCTCGACAATGCTTTTTTCCACCACCGCGTTTGGCGGCAGCGGCTCGACCGCATAGTGCTCCACGCGGTAGCGATCACCCGATCGCGACAGCTGGAGCAGCTTGACGGCAGTCGAACTGATGTCGACGCCGACGAGCGGTGCCTGGCTTTTTGTGATGAGCCCCACGATTTCTCCCCTTGTCACGGGCGCTTACGCGCGCTTCGTGCCCCGCGGCATTAAATAACGGACTTTTCACCCATTGGCAACCATTCGATCACCGGACCGTGTCCCCTGCCGCATTCCTGAGCCCCGATCCGGGCCCCGGTGCCGCACCCGGTCGAATCGGCCGCTCCTCTATACTCCGCGCCTTCGACACCCGCAACGACGCACCACAGGAATTCCCGACCGATGCCACGTTTCCGCCGTTTGCTGCGCTGGGCGCTGATCGCGTTCGCCGCGGCAGTCCTGCTGGGCGGCCTTGCCCTCGCCACGCTCTATTTCGTCGTCTCCGCCAAGCTCCCGGACGTGCAGACCCTGCGCCACGTCGAAATGCAGGAGCCGATGTACGTCTACGCCAGGGACGGGCGCCTGTTGGCGCTGTTCGGCGAAACCCGCCGCTACCCGATCGACATCGACGAGGTGCCCAAGCGGCTCAAGCAGGCGTTCCTGGCCACCGAGGACGCGCGCTTCTACGAACACCACGGGGTCGACTACACCGGCGTGGCGCGCGCGATCTGGCTGATCATCAAGACCGGGTCGAAGGAAGGCGTGCCCGGCGGGTCGACCATCACCCAGCAGGTCGCGCGCCAGTTCTTCCTCAGCTCCGAGGTCACCTACACCCGCAAGTTCGCCGAAATGCTGCTGGCGATGAAGATGGAGCGCGAGCTGGGCAAGGACGAGATCTTCCAGCTGTACCTGAACAAGTCGTTCTTTGGCAACCGCTCCTACGGCATCGCCGCGGCGGCGGAGTTCTACTACGGCAAGAAGCTCGACGAACTCGACCTCGACGAAATGGCTTCGCTGGCCGCGATCCCGAAGTTCCCGTCCAGCGGCAATCCGCTGTCGAACCCCGAGCGGGCGCAGGAGCGGCGCGACGACTACGTGCTGGCGCGGATGGCCGAACTGGGCTTCGTGTCCGAGGCTGAAGCCGCCGCCGCGCGCGCCGTGCCGATGCACGCCAGCCCGCACGAGCGCCCGATCGAGGTGCAGGCGCCCTACGTGGCCGAAATGGTGCGGCGGGAGATGATCGCGCGCTACGGCGGCGACGTGCTGACCCGCGGCTACCACGTCACCACCACCATCGACCCCACCCTGCAGGCCGCGGCGACCACCGCGACCCGCAAGGGCCTGGAAACCTACGACCACCGCCACGGCTGGAACAAGGTCGAGCAGCACTTCGACCTGGCCGAGGACGAGGATGCCGCCACTGCGGCCGCGCGCCTGCGCCGCGTTCCCGCCCAGAACGACCTGCTGCCGGCCGTGGTCATGCGCAGCGGCAACGGCAGCATCGACGTGGTGCTGGCCGACGCCAGCACGCTCACGCTCGACGCCAGCGCCAGCAAGTGGACCGGACGCGCGCCGTCGGCCCTGGCCAAGCGCGGCGACCTGGTCCGCGTGCGCAGGATCGAGACGCCGGTGAAGAAGAAGGCCGGCAGCGACGACAAGGGCGGCGACGACGCTGCCGGCGGCGAAACGGCTGCCGAAGAACCCGAGGTCAAGGTGTCCTGGCAGCTCGACCAGCTGCCGCGCGCGCAGACCGCCCTGGTATCGCTGGACCCGGAGAACGGGGCGCTGCTGGCGCTCACCGGTGGCTTCAGCTTCGCCGGCAGCAAGTTCAACCGCGCCACCCAGGCGCGGCGCCAGCCGGGGTCGAGCTTCAAGCCGTTCCTGTACGCGGCCGCGTTCGAGCGCGGCTACAACCCGGCCTCGATCGTGCTCGACGCGCCGGTCGTGTTCCGCATGCGCAACGGCAAGGTCTGGCGGCCGCAGAACGACAGCGGCAACTTCGCCGGCCCGATGCGCCTGCGCGAGGCGCTGGTGCAGTCACGCAACCTGGTGTCGGTACGCCTGCTCGATGCGATCGGCGTCGAGTACGCGCGCCGCTACATCAGCCACTTCGGCATCGACGAGGCGCTGCTGCCGCCGAACCTGTCGATGTCGCTGGGCACCGCGTCGCTGCCGCCGCTGATGATCGCGCGCGGCTACTCGGTGTTCGCCAACGGCGGCTTCCGCATCACCCCGTGGTTCATCGACGAGGTCCGCGACCGCGACAACCAGGTGATCTTCAAGGAAAAGCCCGCGACCGCCTGCCCCAGCTGCGTCGGCACCGGCGGCTCGCAGGCGGTGGCGGTCTCGAACGTGGTCGACGGCTTCAACCTCGGCCCGGTGCGGCCGGAACCGGCAAAGCCGGCGCCCGAGGCGAACGAAGCGCCCGCGCCGGCCGCAACGGCGCCGCCGCCGGAGGATTTCG
>DATCYC010000114.1:0-15903 GCA_036570525.1 Luteimonas sp. | reverse complement strand
CGCGCATCTCCTCGTCGCCGGCCTTGAGCTTCTTGCGGCGCTCGACGAAGTACGACAGCAGGCCGCCGAGGAAGATCGGCACCATCAGCTCCAGCGGCAGGTAGATGCCGATGGCCGCGGCCAGCACCGGCACGCGGAAGTCCGACTTGCGCGCCTTGAGCCATTCGTCCAGCGCGATGATCGCCGCACCGATGGCGGCGCCGATGGCGATCATCGTCCACGGCAGCTTGCCGCCGAACATGCCGTTGGCCACCGAGGCCATCAGCGTGGCCTGCGGGGCGGCCAGCGAATTGGGATGCTCTGGCGTCGGCGCGCCGATGCCGTAGGCCTGCGCCAGCAGGTTGAGCACCGGCGCCATGATCAGCGCGCAGGAGAACGCGCCGATGGCGAGCATCAGCTGCTGCTTCCAGGGCGTGGCGCCGACGATGTAGCCGGCCTTGAGGTCCTGCAGGTTGTCGCCGCCGACCGCTGCCGCGCAGCACACCACCGCGCCGATCATGATCGCGGCTATCGCGCCGATCGGCGAATCGCGCCCGAGCAACAGCACCAGCACCAGCGAAGCGAACAGGATCGTGGCAATGGTGATGCCCGAGACCGGGTTGTTGGACGAACCGACCAGTCCGGCCAGGTACGCCGACACCGAGACGAACAGGAAGCCGGCGACGATCATGATGATCGTCATCGGGATGCTCACCATCCACTGGTCGACGATGGCCTGGTACAGCAGCCCCAGCGGCACCACGAACGCCACCAGCGCGACCAGCATCCATTTCATCGGCAGGTCGCGCTCGGTCTCGGCGACCACGGTGCCCGCGCTCTTGCGCGCCGCGGCGAAACCGCTCTTGATGCCCGAAGCCAGCGACTTGCGCAGCGAGAACAGCGTCCACACGCCGCCGACCAGCATCGTGCCCACGCCCAGGTAGCGGATCTTCGCCGACCAGATCGCACCGGCGATGTCCTGCGCGCTGGCGCCCGCCACGGACGCGGCCAGGGCCGGGTCGGTACCCATGAAGAACTCATGGTAGATCGGGATGGCGATGTTGAACGACAGGATGCTGCCCGACACCACCACGATGCCGACGTTCAGGCCGACGATGTAGCCCACGCCCAGCAGCGCCGGCGACAGGCCGGTGCCCATGTAGCCCAGGTACTTGCCGAGGAAGCCGGCGCCGATCGCGCTGTCCGGGATCATGCGCAGGCCGCTGGCCGCGGCCAGCTTGACCACGCCGCCGATCACGCCCGACAGTGCCAGGATCTTCAGCCCCGGCCCGGGGTTGTCGCCGGCCTTGAGCACCTCGGCCGCGGCCTTGCCCTCGGGGAACGGCAGCGGGTCCTCGACGATCATCGTGCGCCGCAGCGGCACCGAGAACAGCACGCCGAGCAGGCCGCCGAGGCCGGCGATCGCCAGCACCCACGAGTAGCGGAAGTCCTGCCAGTAGCCGAGGATGATCAGCGCCGGGATCGTGAAGATCACGCCCGCGGCGATCGACGAGCCGGCCGAGGCGCCGGTCTGGACGATGTTGTTTTCAAGGATGGTGCCGCCGCCGAGCAGCCGCAGCACGCCCATCGACACGACGGCGGCGGGGATGGCGGTGGCGATGGTCAGGCCGGCGAACAGGCCGAGGTATGCGTTGGCCGCTGCCAGGACCATTGCCAGGATGACCGCAAGCAGCACGGCCCGAAAGGTCAACTGCCGCGTCGCCGGCTGGTTCATCTGCTACCCCTGTCCACGAAAGTCCAACACGCTAATCGCTGCCTTGGGGCAAGTCCAGTGCATTCGGTGGCGCCTCGCCATACGCGCGCGGACTCCGTACGGAACAGCATGTGGCCGCCGGCATCGCAAGCGGGCTCCCGCCGGCGGAGACTTCCCCGGCCACCCCAGGGGCGCCTGTATCCGCTTCTTCACCGATGGGTTGAAGCCGGGCCACGGCGAAGCATCCGGGTGTCGCGCCCTGCACGATGGGGCATCGCGTCCGGGGTGGCCTTCCGCAACCGCCCGAATGCACGGATGGGGAGCGGCCTAGTTCGCCCCGCCCTGCACTGGCGCGCGCGACTGCCCGATGTTCCGGTCGAGGAAGCCCAGCAATCGCTGGTAGAACTCGATCCTGTGGGCCGGGACATAGAAGCCGTGTCCCTCCGTCGAGTAATACAGCGACTCGACCGGCACTCCCGCGCCTTTCAGCGCCGCTTCCATCTTGTGGCTTTGCTCGATCGGCGCAATCTCATCCTCGCCACCTGCGGCGAGGAACACCGGCACCCGGATCCTGTCGACCAGCCGGTTCGGCGACGTCGCTGCGAGCGCGTCGGTATCCGTGCCGACCCATTCCTCGTTGAAGGTCGCCAGCGACTTGCCCTTGCGGCGATCGGTCGCCGTCATCAGCGGCAGGTCGTAGACGCCCACGTAGCCGGCCGCACAGCGGTACAGCGCCGGCTCCTTGGCCACGCCCATCAGCGCGGCGTAGGCGCCGTAGCTTGCGCCATAGATGCAGATGCGTCCCGGATCGGCAACCCCCTGCGCAATCGCCCAGCGCGTGGCGTCGGTCAGGTCGTCCTGCATCTTTCCGCCCCACTCCAGGGCGCCCGCCTGCCGGAACGCGCGGCCGTAGTTCCCGGAACCACGAAAGTTCAGCCGCAGCACCGCGTATCCGGCCTTCGCCAGCAGCTGCACCTCGGTATCGAACCGGTTGCTGTCGAAAATGCCGAACGGGCCGCCGTGCGGCAGCACCACCATCGGCAGGGCCTTCTGCGGGGCGCCCAGGGGCGTGGTCAGGTATCCGTGCAGCGCGGTGCCGTCACGGGCGTCAAGGGCAATGGCCCGGGTGGGCGCCATGTTGTCCGGGTGGAACCAGTCGCCGCGGCTGAGCAGGTATGCGGCCTTCCCCGCTTTCGTGTCGAACACGTAGAAGTCACCCGGATTTCGATTGCCGGCAACTTCGACCAGCGCCAGCACGCCGTCATCGGTCCGCGAGGTGATGAAGACTTCCTGTCCGGGGAACGCCGCTTCCAGCTTGCGGTACAGGACGGCGTCGGCGGACTTCTCGTCGAAGAATGCCGTCCTGCTGCCAGCGCCGCGGTACATCGCACCGATCGGCGTGCTGCCATCCACCGCGTACAGCACCCGCGCGGGATCAACGGTCTCGTCGCGCAGCAGCGGCGTACGCTCGCCGGTGGCCGGATCGAACGCGAGGATCCGGTCCGGCCCGTCGGGCTGCTCGGACTGCAGATAGGCAAGCTTGCCATCGCTGGAGAACCCTAGCGGCCACTCCCTCCGATGGCGCAGGCGTTCATCGTTGATGAGCCGCCATTCGCTGCCGCGTCCATCGCGGTAGTACAGCTTGTTGGCGTTGTCGCTGCCGGCACCGTAGGCGAACCGCACGTCGCCGCTGCCATCGGTGACGAACTCCGCGTTCTGCACCGGCGCGCGCGCCACCACTACCCTTCGGCCCGAGTAGACGTCGAGCCGCTCGGCACGCGTGTACGGGTCGTCGCTGAATGGCCATGCCGCGATGACCACGCCCTTGTCGTCGTCGCGCAGGTCATCGACCATGAAGGCCGCGATGCGTTCGTTCCGCTTGCTGTTGAGGCGGGTACCCGTGCTGAAGCCGGCCACGCGCTGGCCCACGAGGATCTCCCCGTCGCTGCCGTCGGCATTGATCGCGTATAGCTCCCCGGTCGGCTGCGGCTTGGCGAGCATCCCGAACTTCTCGGAAATGCTGATCACCAGGCGCTCCGGGTTCACCCACCAGACGCGGTTGACGTGGCTGTTCTTGCCCAGCGCAAAGCTGGCCGTGACTTTCAGGTCGCCGCGTTGGAGGATCACCACGCCGGTCCTGTCCTCCTTGGGCACCGTCGCCGCCAGGTAGCGGCCATCGGGAGAAATCTCGATGGTCTGGAAGGCGTCCTTCCTGACATAGGGCTCCACGTCCACCTGCGCGGAAGCCGTCATCGCGAACGCAGCCAGCAGCAGCGCCAGCCAGGCTGTCTTCTTCCTCATGATGTTTCCCCTGTCCCCATTGGCGGGGCCCGAAGCCCGCCTCGCAACTTGCCATGCGACTCGTGGACGCCGCATCGCCCCTGCATGCCACCGTATCCCGACCGCCCTCCGCATTCAATGATGGCGCCCGGCCGACGACCTTCGCCGAACGACGCATGCACCAATCTGCCGCAGGTCAGGCGCCGCGCGCGGCGGCCAGCGTATCCAGCACCTGGCCCAGTGAATCGCGCCAGTCCACGCCGGGCAGGTCGAAATCGCACTGCAGGCGGGCGTTGTCGAGGACGGAGAACGCGGGGCGGGCGGCAGGGGTCGGATAGTCGCTGGTGGCGATCGGCAACACCTTCGGTGCCTTGTCGAGCAGGCCGCGCTCGACCGCGCCCGCCATGATCGCCTCGGCGAATCCGTGCCAGCTGGTCTGCCCGGCGCACGTCAGGTGCCACAGCCCGGAGCGGCCGGTGCCCTGCGCCAGGACAGCGGCGGTGGTGTCGGCGATGTGTGCGGCCGAGGTCGGGCTGCCGACCTGGTCGGCGACCACGCGCAGCTCGTCGCGCTCGGCGCCCAGGCGCAGCATCGTCAGCAGGAAGTTGCGACCGTGCGCGGCGTACACCCATGCCGTGCGGAAGATCATGTGGCGCGCGCCGCTGTCGCGGATGGCGTCCTCGCCGGCGAGCTTGCTGGTGCCGTAGACGCCGAGCGGGGCGGTCGGGTCGTCCTCGCGGTACGGGCGCGTCGCGCTGCCGTCGAAGACGTAATCGGTCGAATAGTGGACCAGCAGCGCATCGCGGATCGCACATGCGGCGGCTAGCTGTCCGGGGGCTTGCGCGTTGGCGCGGAACGCCGTGTCCGGTTCGCTTTCCGCGCGGTCGACGGCAGTGTGGGCGGCGGCATTCACCACCACGTCCGGCGCGGTGCGGGCGATCAGCGGCTGCAACTCTTCGGGGCGGTCGAAATCCGCGACCTCGCAGCTCGAACCGCTGGCCAGCAGGCCATTGCGCGTGGCGGCAACGACCTCGCCCAGCGGCGCGAGGCTGCGCTGCAACTCGGTGCCGACCTGCCCGTTCGCGCCGAGCAGCAGGATCCTCAAGGCGCGTACACCGGCAGCCGGTCGGCCGCGACGTCCGCCAGCAGCGGCGCGCGCATGTCCTTGTCCGACAGCAGCGGCTCGGCGACCGGCCAGTCGATGGCCAGCGCCGGATCGTTCCAGCGGATGCCGGCGTCGGCTTCGCGGTCGTAGGTTTCGGTGCACAGGTAGGTGAAGGTCGCCTTCTCGCTGAGCACCGCGAAACCATGCGCGAAGCCTTCAGGGATCCAGAAATGCCGTCGGTTTTCGGCCGTCAGCAGGATGGCTTCCCACTTGCCGAAGGTCGGCGAACCGCGGCGGATGTCGACCGCGACGTCCCAGACCTCGCCATCGAGCACGGACACGTACTTGCCCTGCGGCTTCGGCCACTGGTAGTGCAGGCCGCGCAGCACGCCGCGTGTCGACGTGGAAACGTTGCCCTGCACGAAATCTGGCGCCAGCCCGTGCGCAGCGAGCCTGTCATTGTTGAACGATTCGAAGAACTGCCCGCGCGCATCGCCGAACACCTGCGGTTCGATCACCAGGCAGCCCGGCAACGCGGTTTCGATGACCTTCATGGCACGTATCCGCGGTCGACCAGGTCGAGCAGGTATTGCCCGTAGCCGTTCTTGGTCAGCGGCCTGGCGAGCGCCTCGAGCTGCGCGGCATCGATCCATCCGTTGTTGTAGGCAATCTCCTCCGGGCAGCACACGCGCAGGCCCTGGCGCGCCTCGATGGTCTCGATGTAGTTCGATGCCTCCAGCAGCGACTGGTGCGTGCCCGTGTCGAGCCACGCGTAGCCGCGGCCTAGCTGTTCGAGGTGCAGCCCGCCCTCCTCGAGATAGCAGCGGTTGAGGTCGGTGATTTCCAGTTCGCCGCGCGGCGAAGGCTTGAGCGCGGCAGCGAAGTCGCTGGCACGCCCGTCGTAGAAGTACAGCCCGGTCACCGCGTAGTTCGAGCGCGGCTCGGCCGGCTTTTCCTCAAGGCCGACCACCTTGCCGTCGGCGTCGAACTCCGCCACGCCGTAGCGCTCGGGATCGCGGACCCAGTAGCCGAACACCGTCGCGCCCTGTTCGCGCTCGTCGGCGCGCTTGAGCAGCGCCGTCAGGCCCGGACCGTGGAAGATGTTGTCGCCGAGCACAAGGCAGCTGGGCCGGCCGTCGACGAATTCGCGCCCGATCAGGTAGGCCTGCGCCAGCCCGTCCGGGCTCGGCTGCACCGCGTACTCGATCCGCATGCCCCACTGCGATCCGTCGCCGAGCAGCGTCTTGAACAACGCCTGCTCGTGCGGCGTGTTGATGATCAGCACCTCGCGGATGCCGGCCAGCATCAGCACGCTGAGCGGGTAATAGACCATCGGTTTGTCGTAGACCGGCAGCAGCTGCTTGCTGATCGCCTGGGTGATCGGATACAGCCGCGTACCCGAGCCGCCGGCGAGAATGATGCCGCGGCGCGCCGTCACGCCACGCTCCCGATGCGCTCGAGCCGGTAGCTGCCGTCGAGCACGCGCCGCACCCAGGGCTGGTTGTCGAGGTACCAGTCGACGGTGTCGGCGATACCCTGCTCGAAGCTGTGCGCCGGCGCCCAGCCGAGCTCCGACTTCAGCTTCGAGGCATCGATCGCGTAGCGGCGGTCGTGGCCCGGGCGATCCTTGACGTAGGTGATCTGCGAGCTCCGCGGCTTGCCGTCCTCGCGCGGGCGGCGCTCGTCGAGCAGCGCGCAGATGGTGTTGACGACCTCGATGTTCGGGTGCTCGGCGTCACCGCCGACGTTGTAGGTCTCGCCGACGCGGCCACCTTCAAGCACGGCGCGGATCGCCGAACAATGGTCGCCGACGTAAAGCCAGTCGCGCACGTTCATGCCGTCGCCGTAGATCGGCAGCGGTTCGCCGGCGATCGCCTTGGCGATCACCAGCGGGATGAGCTTTTCCGGGAACTGGTAGGGGCCGTAGTTGTTGGAGCAGTTGGTGGTCACCACCGGCAGCCCGTAGGTGTGGTGGAAGGCGCGCACCAGGTGGTCGGACGCGGCCTTCGAGGCCGAGTACGGCGAGTTGGGCGCGTACGGCGTGGTTTCGACGAACTGGCCGCTGTCGCCGAGCGAGCCGTAGACCTCGTCGGTGGAGACATGCAGGAAGCGGAACGCATCCTTCGCATCGCCTTCCAGCGTTTTCCAGTAGTCGCGCGCGGCTTCCAGCAGCGCCAGCGTGCCCACGACGTTGGTCTGCACGAAGGCGCCCGGGCCGTCGATCGAGCGGTCGACGTGGCTCTCGGCGGCGAAGTTGACCACCGCGTCGGGCCGGTGCTCGGCCAGCAGGCGGTCGATCAGGTCGCGGTCGCCGATGTCGCCCTGGACGAAAACATGCGCCGGGTTGTCCTTCAGCGACGCAAGCGTATCGAGGTTGCCCGCGTACGTGAGGGCGTCGAGGTTGACCACGCGGACGCCGCTGGCGACCGCCTCGAGCACGAAATTGCCGCCGATGAAGCCGGCTCCGCCGGTTACAAGCCAGGTTGGCACGCTGGAACTCCTTGGGATATTGGGTGGGCCCGGGGAAACTGTCGCCAGACCCGCCGTTGCCGCAATGCGGCCAGGAAAGCACGGGAACCGCCACGAGCCGGAGATCCGCGACCGGCGATTGCGGGACGAACCGTGGATTGTAGGACAGTCGCGACTGCCGCCCAACGTCGATGGAGTCCCCCGTTGGCGAACCGTCCAGCCAGGGCTGGTCGCCATTCCCACCGCCAAAGGACGGGCAGCAGCGGTGAAACCGGTTGCACGGGCCGGTATCAGCTCTGAACAAGGCACACAGCGTCCGGAACCAGGGCCGTGCGGCCGCGGGACACGCCCAACGCAAAGAGGCCCGCACGAAGCGGGCCCCTGAGTCAAAGGCAACAAATGGTTCCGGGGTAGATCCTAGAACGGAATGTCGTCATCCGAAAAGTCGTCCGTCGCCGGCGGCGCCGACTGGCGCTGGGGCGACTGCGCCTGCCGCTGCGGCGCGGAATCCTGGCGCGGACGCGACGTGCGCTCACCGCCGCCACCGCCTTCACCACGGCCACCGAGCATCTGCATCTCGTTGGCGACGATCTCGGTGAAGTACTTCTCCACCCCGTCCTGGCCGGTGTACTTGTCGTAGCGGATCTCGCCTTCCACGTAGACCTGCGAGCCCTTGCGCAGGTACTCGCCGGCGATCTCGCCGAGCTTGCCGAAGAAGGTCACCCGGTGCCACTGGGTGTTTTCCTGCGAATTGCCGTCGCGGTCCTTGCGGACGCTGGTGGTCGCCAGGCTGATCTTGGTGATGGCCATGCCACCTTGCGTGTATTTGGTTTCCGGGTCGTTGCCGAGATTGCCGACCAGGATGGCCTTGTTGATGCCGCGTGCCATGGATGACCTCTTTGGGGTTCGTTTGTTGGCTTGCCGGCCGCCATCCGCGCCCCGGCCTCCGGATGCGCGGGCCAGCGCCCGATGATTGCCGGCGAATGATACCGGGACGGCAGGATCGCCGTGCCTGGACCACGGTACGGCCCCGCCCCGGCACGGGCAACCTGATATTCAGGTCGGGAAATCCCGACGCTGCCGCACCCGGCGGACGGCCCGGCGAACCCGCGCATCAACGTGCAGCCGCCGTCGCTTGCCGTCCCGACGCGACCTGGAGCGGGCGCGGCCGGTCCCCGGCCGACATTGCTCCCTATAATCGCGCCTTTCCCCCGCCGGACCCGGCATGTCTGTCCCCGCAAGCCTGCACATCCCCGCCCTGCCCGCCATCCAGGCCTTCGCCGCCGCCGACATGGCCGCGGTCGACGCCCTGATCCGCCGCCGCCTGGCCTCGGACGTGGTGCTGATCAACCAGGTCGCCGAGCACATCGTGGCCGCCGGCGGCAAGCGCCTGCGGCCGATGCTGCTGCTGCTCGCCGCACGCGCGCTCGGCCACCAGGGCACGGACGCGCACCAGCTGGCGGCGGTAGTCGAATTCATCCACACCTCCACCCTGCTCCACGACGACGTGGTCGACGAATCCGACCTGCGCCGCGGCCGCAGCACCGCCAACGCGGTGTGGGGCAACGCTGCCAGCGTGCTGGTCGGCGACTTCCTGTATTCGCGCAGCTTCCAGCTGATGGTCGAACTCGACTCGATGGACGTGCAGCGGATCCTCGCCGACACCACCAACCGCATCGCCGAAGGCGAGGTGCTGCAGCTTCTGCACGTGCGCAATCCGGACGTGGACGAAGCCGCCTACCTGCGCGTGATCGAACGCAAGACCGCGGTGCTGTTCGCCGCGGCCACCCGGTTGGGCGCGCTGCTATCCGGCGCCGATCCGGCGATGCAGGCACGGTTGCACGACTACGGCCTCGCGCTGGGCCACGCCTTCCAGATCGCCGACGACGTGCTCGACTACAGCGCCGACGAGGCCGCGCTGGGCAAGCACCTGGGCGACGACCTGGCCGAAGGCAAGGCGACGCTACCGCTGATCCATGCGATGGCGCACTCTGATGCAGCCACCCGCGAACGTCTGCGCGCGATCATCGAACATGGCGACGTCGACGCGCTGCCCGAAGTCATCGCCGCGATCCACGCGCAGGGCAGCCTCGACTACAGCCGGGCGCGCGCTGTGGAGTACGCCGAGGCGGCCGAACGCTCGCTCGACGGCCTCGAAGACAACGAAGCGGTCGCCGCGCTGCGCGGCCTGGCGCGCTACGCCACCGAACGCGACCATTAGCGCGGCGCGGGTGCGAAGCCCATTGGCCACGGATGAGCACGGATAGACACGGATAAAGCGCTTCAAGGTGCCGACGCCTGCAGCTGGAGCCGCCCTGGCTGACTCAGGCGATACCGAGGCCGGGAATGCCGCTGATCGCCTGCGGGTCGAAGCCCGCCAGCCCGGCGAAGTGCCGCCCGCGTTCGGTGTAGTCGCGATAGGGACCGAAGCTGGGTGCGCCGGGAGACAGCAGGACGACGCCTTCGCCGGCGAGCGCGGCGCGCGCCTTCCCGATGGCATCGGCCAGGTCCGTCGCACCCTCCAGCGCGAAGCCGGCCGTGCGCGCCAATGGCGCAAGGATGTCGTGGATGCGAGCGCCGTTCTGACCCATGGTCACGATCGCCACCGGCGCGCGTGCCTTCATCGCTTCGGCGAAACCCGCCCAGTCCAGCCCGCGGTCGTGGCCGCCGGCAAGCAGCGCCACGCGACGGTCGCGGAACACGTCGAGCGCGGCCAGGCTGGCGTGCGGCGTGGTGCTGATCGAATCGTTCACCCAGGTGATGCCGTCGCGCACGCCGAGCATCTGCAGGCGGTGCGGCAGCGGCCGGAACGAAGCTGCGTGCGGCGCCAGCGCCGCGCCGTCGAAACCGAGCGCCTCGATCGCGGTGAGCACGGCGCACAGGTTGCCGCGGTTGTGGCGGCCGGGTACGGGGACGTCGCGGGTGTCGACGACGAACTCGTCGCCTCGATGCAATGCGTCACCGCGCATGTGCCAGCCGTCCGCGCGGCCGAACCAGCGCACCTCGCTGTCGGGCAGCGCAAGCGCGGCCAAGCGCGGATCGTCCGCGTTGAGCACGGCGACGCGCGGCCGGGCTTCTGTCAGCAGGGCCAGCTTGTCCTCGATGTATCGCAGCTCTCCGCCGTGCCAGTCCAGGTGCTCGGGAAAGACGTTGGTCACCACCGCGATCTCCGGGCGCACGCCGCTGGCGGCGACGTCGCGGGTCTGGTAGCTCGACAGCTCGATCGCCCACAGCTCCGCGTCGTCTTCGATCAGCTCCAGCAGCGGCAGGCCAATGTTGCCGCACAGCGCCGTGCGATGGCCGCCGGCGCGCAGCAGGTGCGCCAGCAGCGCGGTGGTCGTGCTCTTGCCCTTGGTGCCGGTGACGCAGACCGTGCGGGCATCGGGCCGCTCTGCGAACCACAGCGCTGTGCCGCCGATGATAATCGTGCCGCGTTCGCGTGCCGCCACCGCTTCCGGGCGGTACGGGCTGATGCCCGGCGACTTGATCACCACGTCGAAGGCGGCCAGCCGTTCAGCGGTGGCGTCGGTTTCCACCCGCAAGCGCGCATCGCCGAGTGAGCGCACCTCTTCCGCTTCACCTGGCGAGCAGAAGAGCGTCAGCTCGCCGGCAGCCAACCCCTCCGAATCCCCATTTCCGAATCCCGGGCGCTTTCCAACAGCCGCAGGCTGGTCATCCCGAGCGCGCAGCGCGCGATACGCCGCCCGCCCCTCGCGTCCCCAGCCCCAAAGCGCGACGCGCTTGCCCTCAAGCTGCGAAATGCGCACGCAGTTGCTCCCAGAGCGCCGGCGGAATGCGGTGGACAGCACCCTCGCCGAGCTGATCGCGCGGCTCGATGTCGTCGATCACCAGCAGCGGAGCGACGTCGAGTTCCCCCGCGTCCAGCTGCGGCAGGATCTCGCTCGCAAAGCGTTTGACGATCGCGTCCTCCTTCCACTCCGGGCGCCGCGCCAGCGCGGCCATCGCCGCGCGCGACTCGCGGCCCTCACCGACGCATTCGAACGGCTTGTGATCCTGGTATTCGAGCAGCGCGTCGTAGCCGGGCACCTGTTCCGGATCGTCGAGCAGGTTGCGGCCGAAGATGCCCATCAGCCGCGGCTTGGGCATGAACGGCGCCAGCGCCAGGAACACGAAATGGCACTTCGGGCAGACGCCGCACCAGCGCCCCACCGGGCGCTCACCGAGCAGGTGGAAATTTCGGTTGCAACTGGAAAAGTGCGCGTCGTAACGATCGCTCTTCGCGAACTGCCGCGCCACCGCCAGCTCGCTCAGCGGCCTCAGCAGCGAGTAGTAGTGGAGATCGGCGGCGACTTCACGCTGCACGTACGCACCGAAGTCGCGCTCGAACATCCATCCCTTCGACCACTGGTGGTTCACCTCGCCCGTGCCTTCGATCAGGCTGCCGTAGCTGGCCGAGCGTTCGTTGGAAAACACCACCTGGTCCGCATCCAGCAGCACCGCGGCGAACACCAGGATCGCCGAGTTGATCGCGGTCACCGGGATATGCCCGTTCCACGCGCCTTGGCGGTTGTACTCGAACAGCTCCGGCGCCAGCTGGCGGCCGATGTTGAGCGTCGGCAGCCCGGTCCGCTCGGCGCAGGCGCGGATCAGCTGCGAGCCGCCGATCCAGGTGACGGTCTGCTCGACGCCGGCCTTGCGCAGGGCTTCGATCGAAACGAGGGAGTCCTTGCCGCCGCCGATGGCGACGAGGGCGTGGCGGCGCAGGCCGAGTTGCTCCCCCTTCCCTTCCGGCATTTCTCCCTCCCCTTCAAGGGGAGGGCCGGGGTGGGGATGGGTTTCGGTCGGGCTGGGAGGAAACCCATCCCCACCCAACCCTCCCCTTGAAGGGGAGGGCTTCAAAGCTGGCTTCGTTGAAGGGGATGGCTCTGAACCAGGGAATCGGATCCTGCCGTGCAAGTCCAGCCCGTTGCGATACGCAAACTCACCCAGGCCGTTGAGGTAAACCTCCTCCAGCAGCGCTGCCGTCTCCGCATCGATCTCGTACGAATCGATCCGGATATCCCCCGGCACCGCGGCCTTGTAGTAGCTCACGCCGGCGACCAGGTGCAGCAGCCGCAGCGCCTGTTCCGCAGCCTGCGCACGCGCGGCGTCGAGTTCGAACGGCGCGCCCGGCACGGTGATCGTCTCGACCAGCTCGGGGCCGTCGTCGAAGGCGTATACCAGCCGCGCGATGCCGGTCCCGGCATCGAATTCGCAGCGCACGAAGCGGAAGCTGCGCACCGCGTCCCTGTCGAACGGCGTCATCGCGCCCCCTCCAAACCGAAGCCGCGTGCCTGCCGCAGGAAGCGTCGGCACAGGAAATATTCGATGCACAGTGCCGGCAGCGCGCCCAGCATCAGGCCGAAGAGCACCGCGTAGACCGCGATCGCCGGCACCCAGGCCAGCGCTGCGCCCAGGCCGCCGCTCCCGGCAAACAGGTATGCAGTGCTTTCAGCCAGCATCATCCACGCGGCAGCCAGCGGCGCGAACAACAGGAACGCCAGCACCACCGTGCGCAGCGCCAGTCCGAAGGCCGTCCACTTGCGCGCGTCGCGGTCGACGTTCTCCCACCACGCGGTGATCCACCATGATGCCAGCCCCGCGGCCATCGCCGCCGCCGGCGCGATGCTCAGCGAAGCGCCCGCGTTGCGGTGCCATGACGACAGTCCCGCGCCGCTGAGCATGCCGATGGCGACGTATGCCAGCACCGCCAGCACGCCAGCCAGCGCTGCGCTCGCCCAGGCAAGGCGCTTGCGCGCGGTCATTCGAGCACGTCCTCGCGCGGCAGCGCGCGCAGGTTGTAGCTGTTGGCCATGACGAAACCGTAGGCGCCCGCGTCGGCGATCAGGACCACGTCGCCCTCGCCCGTGGCCGCCGGCAGCATCCGCCCCGCGCCGAACACGTCGCCGGATTCACAGATCGGGCCAACCACGTCGAACGCGGCGTCCGTCGCCTCTTCGATGCGGGCGAGGTTGTGGATGCCGTGGTAAGCGTCGTACAGCGTCGGGCGCATCAGGGCGTTCATGCCGGCGTCAAGGCCGACGCGGCGGATGCCCTGCTTCTCGACCACCTGGGTCACGTGCGTGAGCAGCACGCCACACTCGGCAACCATGTAGCGCCCCGGCTCGACCGCCAGCGCGTAGCGCGGATAGGCGGCCTTGATCTCGGCCAGCCCCGCCGCCCATGCGGCGAGGTCGAACGGATACGCGTCGGGCTTGTACGGGATCGGCAGGCCGCCGCCGATGTCGATGGTGTCGACCGTACCGACGCTGTCGGCGAAACCTGCCAGCTCGGCGTAGACCTCGCGCCAGTGCGCCGGCGTGACGATGCCACTGCCCAGGTGCGCATGGATGCCGCTGATGCGTGCATCGAGCTTCCGGGCCTCGCTTACGAAGGTATCGAACGCCGCCAGCGGCAGCCCGAACTTCGACGCCGTGCCGCCGGTGACCACCTTGGCGTGGTGTCCGTCGCCGCGGCCCAGGTCGATGCGCAGCCACAGCGCGCGCCCGCGGAAGGTGTCCGGCCAGTTGCCCAGGGCCTCGACGTTGTCGATCGTCACCGTGACGCCGAGCGCGAAGGCGGCCTCGTACTCGACGCGCGGCGCGAAGCTCGGCGTGAACAGCACCCGCGCCGGGTCGAGGTCGGGCAGCACCGAGAACACGTGCTCGAGCTCACCCAGCGACACGCACTCCAGCCCGAAGCCCTCGGCCACCAGCGCGCGCAGCAGCGCCTGGTGCGGGTTGGCCTTGATCGCGAAATAGCGGCGGTCGATCGCCTCGACGTCGAGCAGCGAGCGCGCGCGTTCGCGCAGCGTCGGCAGGTGGTAGACGTAGGCCGGCGTGCCTTCGGCGGCAAGCGCAAGCAGGCGTTCGCGCTCGCCGCGCCACCAGGGCTCGGCGCGCCGTGGGCGGCCGTGCTCGATCTCGTGCCAGCTCGGCCCGAACACGCTCGCGTCGCGCACCGGCATCGCCTCGCTTTCGATCAGCTCGGCGTGCAGCACCGGCAGCAGGCCGTCGGCATCGGCCTCGTCGATCACGAAGGTCAGGTTGAGGTCGTTGGACGACTGCGAGATCAGGTGCACGCGCTCCTGGCCGAACGTGGCCCACACGTCCGACAGCTTGTGCAGCAGCGAGCGCATTCCGCGCCCGACCAGGGTGATCGCCGCGCACGGCGCGATCACCTTGACCCGGCAGACCTTCGCCAGGTCCGCGGACAGCTCGGCGAGCACGTCGGTGCTGACCAGGTTCTCGCTGGGATCGAGCGACACGGTGACGTTGGTTTCCGACGAACCGATCAGGTCGACCGACAGCCCGTGGCGCCGGAACAGCTCGAAGATCTCCGCCAGGAAGCCGACCTGCTGCCACATGCCGACGCTTTCCATCGACACCAGCACGATGCCGTTGCGGCGGCTGACCGCCTTGACCCCGGGCACGGTCTCGCCCTTGCCATCGATGCTTGTGCCCGGCCGTTCCGGGTGCTCGGTGTCGAGGATCGCCAGCGGCACGCCCGCGTCGCGGCAGGGCTTGATCGAACGCGGGTGCAGCACCTTCGCGCCGGTGGTGGCGATTTCCTGCGCCTCGGCGTAGTCCAGCCGCGTCAGCAGGCGCGCGTCGGGCACCACGCGCGGGTTGGCGCTGAACAGGCCGGGCACGTCGGTCCAGATTTCCACGCGCTGCGCACCCAGCAGCGCGCCGAAGTACGCGGCGGACGTGTCGGAGCCGCCGCGCCCGAGGATCGCGGTGCCGCCGTCGGCGTGGCGGGCGATGAAGCCCTGGGTAAGCAGCATCCGCGCCGGCTGGGCGTGGAAGCGTTCGTGGAAGCCGTCGCCCGGCTCGCGCCGGCACGAAACCGACAGCCGCGTCGACCAGGCGTTCTGGTTCGGCAGCGCGACCGCGTCGAGCCAGTCGCGCGCATCGCACCAGCCGAAGTCCAGGCCCTGCGCGTGCAGGTAGGCGGCGCCGAGCGTGGAGGACAGCAGTTCACCCTGCCCCAGCACGTCGGCCTGCCAGTCCAGCGGGTGCGACGCCGCACGTGCGTCGTCGCCCAGTGCGCGCAGCGTGGCCAGGCGCTCGCCGATCACCTGCCCCGGATCGAGGTCGAGTTCGCGCGCGAACGCTTCGTGGCGCTCGACCAGCGCCGAGATCCGCGCGACGCGATCGTGCGCGCCTTCGGCGATCGCCTGCAGCTCGTTGGTGACTCCCGAGAGCGCCGAGACCACCACCAGCACGCGCGCGCCGCTTTCGTCGGCGCGCTGTTTCGCCAGCCGGCCGATGGTGTCCCAGCGGTGGCGGCGCGACACCGAGGTGCCGCCGAACTTGAGCACGATCCAGGTATCGGAAGGGGGATTGATGGGCAT
>DATCYC010000113.1:0-16516 GCA_036570525.1 Luteimonas sp. | reverse complement strand
GGCCGCTACTACTACTCGATCCAGGACAAGCAGATGCTCGAAGGCATCGCCGGCGTGCAGTGGGACAGCTGCTGCCTGGCCGCCCGCCTGGTCGCCCGCCGCTACGTGCGCAACCGCACCGGCGAGATGAACGACGCCATCCGGCTGGAGATCGAACTCAAGGGCCTGGGCTCGGCCGGACCGGACACGGAGAGCCGTTTGCGCCGTGCTATTCTCGGTTATTACCGCGAGGATCTCTACCTCGTACCGCCGCCGGAAGTCCGCAGCGGCGACGACGACGACTCTCCCTACGACTCCCCATGAAGACACTCATCGCCCCCCTCCTTGCCGCCGCCCTGCTGTTCGGCACGGTGGCACACGCGCAGCAGGTGCAGCCGCTCGACCGCATCGTCGCCGTCGTCGACGAGGACGTGATCCTGCAGAGCGAGCTCGACCTGGCGCTCAACAACGTGCTGGCCCAGTACGTCGGCCGCGAGGACCAGCTGCCGCCGCGCGAGATCCTGCAGCGGCAGGTCCTCGAACGCCTGGTCCTGGTGCACCTGCAGACCGCCCGAGCCGGTGAAATGGGCGTCCGGGTCGGCGACGAGGAGATCGACAACGCCATCTCCAACATCGCCGCGCAGAACAGGCTCACCCCGGACCAGTTGCGCCAGCAGCTGGCCAGCGACGGCCTGTCCTACGACGATTTCCGCCGCTCGCTGCGCGACGAACTGCTGACCCAGCGGCTGCGGCAGCGGTTCGCGCAGACCCGGATCAGCGTCAGCGAAGCCGAAGTGAACGCCGCCCTGGCCTCGCAGACCGGCGAGCAGTACCACCTGGCCCATATCCTGGTCGCCCTGCCCGACGGCGCCACGCCCGAGCAGATCGCGACCGGCCAGCAGAAGATCGACGGCATCAAGGGCCTGCTCGACAAGGGCGAGATGACGTTCCCCGCCGCGGCCGTGCGCTATTCGGACAGCCCGAATGCGCTGGAAGGCGGCGACCTGGGCTGGCGCAGCCTCGACGAGATCCCGGCGGCGTTCGCCAACACCATCCGCACCCTGCAGAAGGGACAGGTGATCGGCCCGATCCGCGGCCCCAGCGGCTTCCAGCTGCTGCAGCTGGTCGACATGCGCAGCACCGACCAGGCGGCGGCACAGAGCGTCACCCAGTACCGCGCGCGCCACATCCTGGTGCGCGAGGACGGCGACGGCGACGCCGCCGCGGCCAAGGCCAGGATCGACACCCTGCGCGCACGCATCGCAGGCGGCGCGGACTTCGCCGAAGTGGCGAAGGAAGAATCCGACGACACCTTCAGCAAGGACAAGGGTGGCGAGCTGGGCTGGTTCACCCAGGACCAGTTCGGGCCCGAGTTCGGCGCACAGGTCGCCGGGCTGCAGGACGGCGGGGTTTCGGCGCCGTTCAAGACCCAGGCCGGCTGGCACATCGTCCAGCGCGAGGAAACCCGCCAGACCGACGTCACCGACGACAACCGCCGTGCGCAGATGCGCGAGCGCATCGGCCAGCGCAAGCTGGAAGACGAGTGGAACCGCTTCCTGCGCGAGATGCGCGGCGAAGCCTACGTCGACATCCGTACACCGGCTGCCGCGGGCGGCAGCGGCGGCTGATCGATGCGCCCCCGGCTCGCGCTGGTCCCGGGCGAACCGGCCGGCGTCGGGCCGGAACTGTGCACCCGCGCGATGCACCGCCCCCATGACGCCGACATCGTCGTATTCGGCGACCGCGACGCGCTGTCGCAGGCCGCCGATCGCATCGGCCTGCCGGTGTCCTTCGCCGATGCCGACGCGGCCGAGGTCCCGGCTGGCACGATCCGCATCATCGACATCCCGAATGCCGCCCCGGCGACGCCCGGCACGCCCGACCCGCGCAACGCCGTCGCGGTGATCGCGGCGCTCGAGGGCGCGGCCGCGGCCTGCATCACGGGCACGTTCGACGGCCTTGTCACCGGCCCCGTGCACAAGGCCAGCATCAACGCCGGCGGCATCGCCTACACCGGCACCACCGGGCTGCTGGCGCGACAGGCCGGCTGCGAGGTGGTGATGATGCTGGCCAACGACATCGTGCGCGTGGCGCTGGCCACCACGCACCTGCCGCTGCGCGAAGTCGCCGATGCGATCACGCCCGCCACGCTGGAGGCCACGCTGCGCATCCTCGACGCCGCGCTGCGCGACGACTTCGGCATCGCCGCGCCGACGGTCGCCGTGCTCGGCCTCAACCCGCATGCCGGCGAAGCCGGGCACCTGGGACGCGAGGAGATCGAGATCATCGAACCGGTCCTCGAACGCCTGCGCGGCGAAGGCATGGCCCTGCACGGCCCGCTGCCGGCAGACACCGCCTTCCTGCCGGCAAAACTCGAAGGCTTCGACGCGGTGCTGGCGATGTACCACGACCAGGGCCTGCCGGTGCTCAAGTACAGCGGCTTCGAGCGCGCCGTGAACCTGACCCTCGGCCTGCCCTATCCGCGCGTGGCCGTCGACCACGGCACCGCGCTCGATATTGCCGGCACGGGCAAGGCCGATCCGTCGAGCCTGCTCGCGGCCATCGACACCTGCACCCGGCTGGCGCGGCAACGCCCGGGCGCACACCGTGGGAGCAGGTAGGCTGGGTTGGCTCCATCAACCCAGCATCACCACGGCTCGGAAAGCCGGGTTGATGAGGCCAACCCAGCCTACGGCTCGCATGCTCTCCTCAACTCCTTCAAGATCGGTACCCGACGATGCAGCAAATCCATTGGGACGATTTCGCCAAGGTCGAACTGCGCGTCGGCCGCGTGCTGTCGGCCGAGCCGTTTCCCGAGGCGCGCAAGCCGGCCTGCATCCTGCAGGTCGACTTCGGTCCGGACATCGGCGTGCGCAAGTCCAGCGCCCAGGTCACCGTGCACTACCGGCCCGAGGACCTGGTCGGGCGGCTGGTGGTCGCCGTGGTCAATTTCCCGAACAAGCAGATCGGGCCGCTCATGTCCGAATGCCTGGTGACGGGTTTCCACGACGCGGACGGCAACGTCGCCCTGTGCGTGCCCGACCGCGACGTGCCGCTCGGGACGAAACTGCTGTGATCACCCCGCCCCTGAGCATCCGCGCATGAGCCGGTACGCAGGCGACGGCTTCCGCGCGCCGCCGAAGAAATCCCTCGGCCAGCACTTCCTGCACGAGCGCGGCGTGGTCGACCGGATCATCCACGCCGTCGACCCGAAGCCCGGCGACCGGCTGGTCGAGATCGGCCCCGGCCAGGGCGCGATGACCTTCCCGCTGCTCGAGCGCCACGGCGCGCTCACGGCGATCGAATTCGACCGCGACCTGCTGCAGCCGCTCGCCGCCGCCGCGCGCGCGCACGGCGAACTCACCCTCGTCCACGCCAACGTGCTCGACGTCGACTTCAGCGCGCTGGCCGCCGGCACGCCGATCCGCCTGGTCGGCAACCTGCCCTACAACCTGTCTTCGCCGATCCTGTTCCATGCCCTCGACCACGCGGCCGCGGTGCGCGACATGCATTTCATGCTGCAGAAGGAAGTCGTCGAGCGTGCGGCCGCCGGACCCGGCAGCAAGGTGTACGGCCGCCTGAGCGTGATGCTGCAGGCGTTCTGCGACGTCACCTCGCTATTCACCATCGGCCCGGGCGCGTTCCGGCCGCCGCCGAAGGTGGACTCGGCGGTGATGCGGCTGGTGCCGCGCGACCCGGCGCTGATCGGCATCGACGACCGCAAGCGCTTCGCCGACGTCGTCCGCGCCGCCTTCGGCCAGCGCCGCAAGACCCTGCGCAACGCGCTGCGCAACGTCTGCGACGAGGACGCCATGCGCGCCGCCGGCGTCGACCCGCAGGCGCGCGCCGAACAGCTGGAAGTCGCCGATTTCGTGCGCCTGGCGAACGTGGTGGCACCGGAAGCCAAAAGCTGACAGGGCATCGGGAGTTGCTTTCCCCGGAACCTGTCATCCCGAGCGCACGCGTAGTCCATGCATTCACCGCAAGCCTTTACACTGTCGCCATGGACGAAACAGCGGACTACACCCTCGAAATCCAGATCGCGACCCGGTTCCTCGACGAAGAGTCGGAGCCCGACGACGACCGCTACGTGTTCGCCTACACGATCCGCATCCGCAACCTCGGCCGCCTGCCGGCGCAGCTGCTCGCCCGGCACTGGGTGATCACCGATGCCAACGGCAATGTCGAGGAGGTCCGCGGCGACGGCGTGGTCGGCGAACAGCCACGGATCGAACCGGGCGAACAGTTCACCTATACCTCGGGCGCGGTACTGGCCACCGCGGTCGGCACCATGGAAGGCAGCTACGGCATGGTCGGCGACGACGGCACGCAGTTCGACGCGCCGATCCCGCCATTCACCCTGTCGATGCCGCGGACCCTGCATTGAGGCACGGCACGGTGGCGGTGGCATGAGCATCTGGGCAATTGGCGACCTGCAGGGTTGTCTCGAACCGACGCAGCGCCTGCTCGACAGGATCGCCTTCGACCCGGCGCGCGACCGGCTGTGGTTCTGCGGCGACCTGGTCAACCGCGGCGGCGAGTCGCTGGAAACGCTGCGCCTGGTGCACTCGCTGCGCGCCAATGCGGTCAGCGTGCTGGGAAACCACGATCTGTCGCTGTTGGCGATCGCCGAGCGTCGCGAGGAGGACCAGCGCAAGGTCAACCCCGACCTGCGCCGCGTGCTGTTCGCGCCCGATCGCGACGAGCTTCTCGACTGGCTGCGCACGCAGCCGCTGGTGCACGTCGACCGCGACCTGGGCTGGATGATGATCCACGCCGGCCTGGCGCCGAAGTGGACCACGCAGATGGCCGAGCAGCACGCGCGCGAGGTCGAGTCGCGGCTGCGCAACGGCAGCTACCGCAAGCTGTTCAAGCAGATGTACGGCGACCGGCCGGCGTGGTCGCCCGGCCTCAATGGCCTGGACCGCGAGCGCGCGATCATCAACATCTTCACCCGCATGCGCTACTGCACGCCGCGCGGGCGGATCGCGTTCGAGGAGAAGAACGCGCCCGGCACGCAGCAGCCCGGCCTGTATCCCTGGTACGAAGTCCCCGGCCGCGCCGAGCGCGACCTGAAGATCGTCTGCGGCCACTGGAGCGCGCTGGGCCTGTTCATCGGCCATGGCGTGCATGCCATCGACACCGGCGCGGTCTGGGGCGGCAAGCTCACCGCCCTGCAGCTGGACACCGACGAACTGCGCGTGGTGCAGGTGCCCGGCCGCGAAGCGTAGGCCGGGGCTACCGCAGGTAATCGACGAACTCGAAGTCGAACGCATGCCTGGCATCCGCCGCGTGCCGCTCGCGCGACACCACGCGCCAGGCGCCGGCGTCGAACTCGGGGAAGAAGGCATCGGCGCCTTCGACCACCGTATCAACGTGGGTCAGGCGCAGGCTCGTCGCCAGGGGCAGCGTCAGCGCATACACCTGCGCACCGCCGATCACGCACAGCTCGCCCGCGCCATCTTCTTCGGCTGCACGCAGCGCCGCATCCACCGACGCCACCGCTTCCATGCCCGCGAACGGCACGCGCCCGCCGCGCGTGAGCACGAGATTGCGGCGGCCGGGCAGCGCACGGCCCAGCGAATCGGCGGTCCTGCGCCCCATCAGGATCGGCTTGCCCATGGTCAACGCCTTGAAGCGTCGAAAGTCGTCAGGCAGGTGCCACGGCAGCGCGTTGCCGCGGCCGATGGCGCGGTTGCGGTCGAGCGCAGCGACCAGGCTGACCCGCAATGCCGTACCGCCACCCGGCATCGGCACGCCCGGCTTCTCTACCGCATCCGTCACGACGCGATCGCTCCCGGCATCACACCGCCACCGGCGCCTTGATCGCCGGCAGCGGGTCGTAGCCTTCGATGGCGATGTCGTCGTAGCTGAAACCGAAGATGTCGCGCACGTCGGGGTTCAACTTCAGCGTCGGCAGCGCACGCGGCGTGCGCGACAGCTGCTCGCGCGCCTGATCGTAGTGGTTCGAGTACAGGTGCGCGTCGCCGAGCGTATGCACGAAATCGCCGACGCCCAGCCCTGTCACTTGCGCCACCATGTGCGTGAGCAGGGCGTAGCTGGCGATGTTGAACGGCACGCCGAGGAAGATGTCGCCGCTGCGCTGGTAGAGCTGGCAGCTGAGCTTGCCGTCGACGACATAGAACTGGAACAGCGCGTGGCAGGGCATCAGTGCCATCTTCGGCAGGTCGGCGACGTTCCAGGCGCTGATCACCAGGCGCCGCGAATCCGGGTTGCGCCGGATCTCGTCGACCAGCCACTGGATCTGGTCGACCTCGCCGCCGTCGCCGGTCGCCCAGCGCCGCCACTGCTTGCCGTACACCGGCCCGAGCTCGCCGTCGGCATCGGCCCACTCGTCCCAGATCGAGACCTTGTTGTCCTTGAGGTAGGCAGTGTTGGTCTCGCCCTTCAGGAACCACAGCAGCTCGTGCACGATCGAGCGCAGGTGCAGCTTCTTGGTGGTGACCAGCGGGAAGCCTTCGTTGAGATCGAAGCGCATCTGCCAGCCGAACACGCTGCGCGTGCCGGTGCCGGTGCGGTCGGATTTTTCGGCGCCGTGCTCGAGCACGTGGCGCAACAGGTCGAGGTACTGACGCATGCGAATCCTCTCGTGGGTCGGGGCTACGTCCCCGACATTGGACATTCTGGCCGCTGCGGGCCTTGGGGGTTTCGCGGGCGTCGGGAGCGTAGCCCCGACCTACGCGCGCTGGCGTTCTTTCCGGCGCCGGCGATCATGCGGCAGGCTGCGGCTGCAGCGTCGGCGCGCGGCGTGACATCCACAGCCAGGCCAGGCCGATCGCGATCAACGGCAGGCTCAGCACCTGCCCCATCGTGAGCCAGCCGAAGGCGAGATAGCCGATCTGCGTGTCCGGCAGGCGCACGAATTCCACCGCGAACCGGAACACCCCGTACAGCAGCGCGAACAGGCCCGCCACCGCGTAGCGCGGGCGCGGCTTGCGCGAGTACCACCACAGGATGCAGAACATCGCCAGGCCTTCCAGCCCGGCCTGGTAGAGCTGCGAGGGGTGGCGCGCAAACGCATCCAGCGCGCCGGTTTCGAACTGCGCGCGCAGCGCGGCCGGGGCGAGGCCCAGCTCCCACACTTCCGGCGCCTGCGGGAACACCACGCCCCAGCCGCCGCCGGTGAACTTGCCCCACAGCTCGCCGTTGATGTAATTGCCCAGCCGCCCGAAGCCCAGCCCCGGCGGCACCAGCGGGGCGATGAAGTCGGCGACGTCGAAGAAATGCTGCCGGTGCTTGCGCGACCACCACCACGCTGCGGCCACGACCCCCAGCAGGCCGCCGTGGAAGCTCATCCCGCCTTCCCAGATCTTGAACACCTGCAGCGGATCGGCCAGGTACGTCGACAGGTCGTAGAACAGGATGTAGCCGATGCGCCCGCCCAGCATCACGCCGAGCAGGCCGTAGAACAGCAGGTCGCCGAAGGCGTTGGCGTCCACGCCCGGCAGGCGGCCGGCGCGTATTCGACGCTGGCCCAGGTACCACGCCACCGCGAATCCGAGCAGGTACATGAGCCCGTACCAGTGCACGGCCAGCGGGCCGAGCTGGACGGCGATCGGATCGATCTGGTTCAGTAGCAGCATCGGGTGCGTGGCTCCGGATTCGGTCCGCCTATTGTGCCGTGCCGCGCAGCGCCACGCTTGTCCGGCCCGAGGCAGGCCGCATGCCCGGCGACGAGCCGGGCGACACCTTCCGTCAGGTTTGCTCGCCGCGCAGCCGCGCGCGGCGCTTGGCCCACAGGTTCAGGCACTCGACCGCGGCCGAGAAGCCCATCGCGCCGTAGATGTAGCCCTTGGGCATGTGCAGGCCGAGGCCGTCGACGAGCAGGTAAGCGCCGATCAGCACGATGAAAGCCAGCGCCAGCATCTTGATCGTCGGGTTGTTGTCGATGAAATGACCCAGCGGACGCGCGGCCAGCAGCATCACCGCCACGGCCAGCAGGATCGCCGCCACCATCACCGGCACGTACTGGTCGGCCATGCCGACCGCGGCGATCACCGAGTCGAGCGAGAACACGATGTCGATGACCGCGATCTGTGCGATCACCGCGCCGAAGGTCGCCACCGGCTTGGTATGGATGTCCTCCGACTCGTCCTCGCCCACGACCAGGTCGCGGATCTCCATCGTGCCCTTCACCAGCAGGAACACGCCGCCCAGGATCAGCACCAGGTCGCGGATCGAAACGCCCTGCCCGAACACGGTGAACAAGTCCTGCTTCATGTGCGCCAGGTAGGCCAGCGTCAGCAGCAGCGCGATGCGGGTCAGGCACGCCACGGCGATGCCGAACTTGCGCGCCTTCTCGCGCTGCTGCGGCGGCAGCCGGCTCACCGCGATCGAAATGAACACGAGGTTGTCGATGCCCAGCACGATCTCGATCGAACTCAACGTCAACAGCAGGATCCATACCTGCGGATCGGCCAGCAATTCCCAACTCATCAATCGAATTCCTTCAACGGTGGTACGAATAATTCCAGCAAGGCGCCCGGTCCCGGCCGCGTCACGTCCAGCGCGGCACCAGGATCAGTCCCCAGCACAGCAGCACGTTCATCATCATCACGAACACCGCGGCCGATCCCATGTCCTTGGCGCGCCCGGCCAGTTCGTGGTGCTCGGGGCCATAGCGCTCGATCACCGCCTCGATCGCGGAGTTCAGCAGTTCCACGGCCAGCACCAGCAGCATCGAACCGATCATCAGCGCGCGTTCGACGCCGCTGTCGCCCAGCCACCAGGCCAGCGGCGCGAGCAGCACGAACAGGTAGACCTCGAGCCGGAACGAGGACTCGTGCAGCCACGCCGCGCGCAGTCCCTGCATGGACCAGACCGTAGCCTTGAATATCCGCACCGGACCGCGCGGGAGATGGCCGACTTCGTCCGCCACCTCAGCACCCGCCAACGATGCGCGGCCGGCGGCACGTTGCGACGGGACCACGGCCGGCAAGGGCGGATTCTGGGATCAACTGCATGAACGAGGATGGGCGCCGCGGCCGCGCGGGCCGGAATCCTGCAATTTTGCCATACGAACCGTGACAAACGGCCTTGACGGCCCCGGCGGCGCGATTTGCAATCGGGCCGGGGCATTGATCCACTGGCCCGCCCTGCCCCCGAGGGAACGCCATGCGATCCGGCCACCTGGCCCTTCTCCTGCTCGCCTCCCTGCTGCTGGGCTGCGCAAGCCCCGGACCGGGCGGCAGAACGGCGGCGACGCCCGGCGCCGTGCCCACCCTCGACCCGGTGTCATCGCAGCAGTGGGCCACCGACATGGCCGGTTTTGCCGCGCAGGACGCCCGCCAGCCGCCGCCGGCGCACCCGGTCGTGTTCACCGGCAGTTCCTCGGTGCGGATGTGGACGAGCCTGGCGGCCGATTTCCCGCGGCAGCCGGTGCTGAACCGCGGTTTCGGCGGCTCGCAGCTGCGCGACGCGATCTGGCATGCCGACCAGGTCGCGGTGCGCTACCAGCCGCGCCGGATCGTGCTGTACGCGGGCGACAACGACATCGACGCCGGGCGCACGCCGGAACAGGTGCGCGACGATTTCCGCGCCTTCGTCGCCCGCATCCGCCGCGACCTGCCCGACGTCCCGATCGCCTGGCTGGCGATCAAGCCCAGCCTTGCCCGCGTCGACCAGCTGCCGGCGCAGCAGCGTGCGAACGCGCTGGTGGAGGCCGCGGCGGCGCGGATGCACGACGTCGACTTCATCGATGTCGCCACCCCGATGCTCGACGCCGACGGCAGGCCGCGCGCGGAGCTGTTCCTGGGGGACGGCCTGCACATGAACCGCAAGGGTTACGAACTGTGGCGCGGGATCGTCGCGCCGTACCTGCGCTGAACGCGAAGCCCCGCCCCCCTGGCCGTGCGTGTGCCTACGCGCGGAAGATCGCGGTGCCGCGGCTGCCGTCGGGGTGCACCCAGCCGCGGTACATGCCCGAGGTGTTGAAGGACATCACGACGTTGCCGGCGCGGTCGAGCGCGATCGCGCCGCCGTCGCCGCCCAGTCCGGGCACGACACGCAGGATCACGTCGTCGGTCGCAGCCTGGAGCGTGTCGCCGCGATATTCCACGCGCGCGGCGATGTCGTGGGCCACGGCGCAGCGGATGAAGAATTCGCCCCAGCCGGTGCCGGACACGCCGCAGCGCTCGTCCGCCCACGTACCTGCGCCGACCAGCGGCGTGTCGCCGACGCGGCCCCAGCGCTTGTTGGTCATGCCGCCGGTGGAGGTGGCCGTGGCGATGCGGCCTTCGGCATCCAGCGCCACCGCGCCGATGGTGCCGAAGTACTTGCCCTTGAGGTCCTCGGCGCCGTCGGCGTCGGCGCGTTCGCGCGCCTGCGCATGGTCGAGTTCGCGGCGCCGGTGCGGAGTGTCGAAGTACGCATTCGGCACGCGCTCGATGTCGGCGCGCGTGTCGGCGAAGGCCTCCGCACCGGCGCCGATCAGCATCACGTGCGGCGAGTGCTCCATCACGGCGCGCGCCAGCGACACGGGGTTGCGGATCGTCGTCACGCCGGCCACGGCGCCGGCGCGGCGGGTGTGGCCTTCCATCACCGAGGCATCTAGCTCATGCCGGCCTTCGGCATCGAATACCGCGCCGTGCCCGGCATTGAAGCGCGGCGAATCCTCCAGCGCCCGCGCCGCGGCCTCGACCGCGTCGAGCGCGCTGCCGCCGCCGGCGAGCACGGCGTGGCCGGCTTCGAGCGCCACGTCGAGGTCGGCATGGATCGCGCGTTCGTCGTCGGCGCCGAGCTGGTCGCGCTCGATGACGCCGGCGCCGCCATGGATGACCAGGGCGATGGGACGGGAATGCGTCTTTTTTTCCATCGGGAAAGAATAAGCGATCGTGGCCTGGAGCCATGCTTCCGACGCCCCCGAACCACCGTAGGTCGGGGCTACGCCCCCGACAACCGCACTGCCCAACGCCGGCAGCATGCTCTCCGCCCATGGCCTGAAGCCCTCCCCTTCAAGGGGAGGTTTGGGAGAATGGGTTTCCCCACCGCGGCCGCGAACCGGGAGCTGTCGGGGGCGTAGCCCCGACCTACTGCTGCCGCAGCGCTTCGATCGGGTCCAGCTGCGAGGCCTTGCGCGCCGGGTAGTAGCCGAAGAACAGGCCGGTGCTGATCGAGAACACCGCCGCCAGCGCGACCACCTGCCCGTTCAACGCCACCGGCAGTTCGCTGAACCTGCCCACCAGCAGCGCGCCGACCACGCCGATGCCGATGCCGATCACCCCGCCGATCAGCGAGATCAGCATCGCCTCGGCCAGGAACTGCCGGCGCACGTCGCTCGGCCCCGCGCCCACCGCCATGCGCAGGCCGATCTCGCGGATGCGCTCGGTCACCGACACCAGCATGATGTTCATGATGCCGATGCCGCCGATGATCAGGCAGATCGTCGCCACCGCGCCGAGCAGCTTGGACATCAGGTTGGTGGTGGCGGTGCGGGTGGCCACGATCTCGCTGATGTTGCGCACGCGGAAGTCGTCGTCGTCGCCGGGCCTGATCCTGTGGCGCTGGCGCAACAGCGCCTCGACCTCGCCCTGCACGTAGTCCAGGTCGTCGGCCATGGCCACGGTCAGCGCGACCTGCATCACCGCGTCCGGCGGCAGGCCCATCATCCCGAGCAGGCGGCGGCGCCCGGTCTCCAGCGGCACCATCACGATGTCGTCCTGGTCCTGGCCGAAGCCGCCCTGCCCCTTCGGCGCCAGCGTGCCGACCACGGTGAACGGCACCCGCCCCAGGCGGATGGTCTGGCCGACACCGCTGTCCTCGCCGAACAGCAGGCGGCGCACGGTCTCGCCGATGATCACGTGCTTGGCGGCGCTGCTGTAGTCCTGCGCGTCGAAGCCCGCGCCCTGGCCGATCTCCCAGTCGTTGATCGCGAACCAGTCCGGCTGCACGCCCTGCCAGTTGGTCGCGGCATTGTTCTCGGCGAACACGACCTGGGTGCCGCCGCGCAGCGCGCCGGCGACGTACTGCACTTCCGGGATCTCGGCGCGGATCGCGTCGACGTCGCCTTCGCCCAGGGTGTAGAAGCTGCTCGCGCTCTGGCGCGCGCCGCCGGGGCCGCGGCGCGAACCCGGCGAGATGTCCAGGCGCTGCGAACCCAGCCCCGAGACCAGGCTGTCGATCTCGCGCTGCGTGCCCTGCCCGACCGACACCATCACGATCACCGCGGCGATGCCGATGATCACGCCCAGCGATGTCAGCGCGCTGCGCATCCAGTTGCCGCGCAGGGCGTGGATGGCGGTGCGCAGGATGTCGAGGAAGGTCATGGCTTCTCCTGCTCGTGCAATTCGCCGTCGTGCATCACGAACGTGCGGTCCGCATGCGCGGCGACTTCGGCGTCGTGGGTGATCAGCACCACGGTGTGGTCGGCGTCGCGCAGGCGCTTGAACAGGCCGAGGATCTCTTCGCCGGTCTTGCTGTCGAGCGCGCCGGTGGGTTCGTCGGCCAGCAGGATCGGCGGGTTGTTGATCAGCGCGCGTGCGATCGCCACGCGCTGCTGCTGGCCGCCGGACAGCTCGCTGGGCAGGTGGCCGGCACGTTCGGACAGGCCGACCGCGGCCAGCGCCTCGCGTGCACGCTCGTGGCGCTCGGCGACCGGCACGCGCGCGTAGCCAAGCGGCATCGCCACGTTGTCCAGCGCGGTCATCCGCGGCAGCAGGTTGAAGCCCTGGAACACGAAGCCGATCTTGTCGCGGCGCAGGGCGGCCAGTTCCTCGGCGTCGAGCGTGGACACGTCGACGCCGTCGCACTCGTAGCTGCCGCCGCTGGCGGTGTCCAGGCAGCCGATCAGGTTCATCAGCGTCGACTTGCCGGAGCCGGACGGCCCCATGATGGCGACGAAATCACCACGGCCGATGCGCAGGTCCGCGCCCTTGAGCGCGACCACCTCGGCCTGCGTGCCGGGCGAGTAGACCTTGCCCAGGCCGCGGGTCCGGATCACCGGCACCGGGTCAACCGTCGCCGTCATTGCTGCCTGCGCTCGCCGGTGACCACCAGGTCACCGGCCTCGATGTCGCCCGAGACTTCGGTGCTGGTGCCGTCGCCGGCGCCGATGCGCACCATCACCGCCTGCGGCTGGCCGTCGACCAGCTTGTACAGCGGCGCCCGGCGCGCACCGACCAGCGCCGACACCGCGGCGTCCCACTGCTCGCGCTGGTCGTCGTCGAGCGCGGCGCGGAGCGCGGCGAAATCCTGCTGGTAGCGCTCCAGCGCGCGCTGGCGGATCTGCGCCTGCAGCGCACCGCTTGCGCCGCCGCTCGACCGCGAGCCGCGACCCTGGCCGCCGAACAGGGTGTTGCCGCCCTGCTGCGGCGCAGCCTGGCGCGCGGCCTGGCGCTGCCTGATCGTCTCGACCGCGGCGTCGAACGCGGCCTGCTGGTTCGCGTCCAGCTTCAGTGACGCGGCGGTACGGGTCAGGTCGTCGACCATCCCGCCGCCACCGCGCGTGCGCGGCGCCGGCCCGCCGGCGGCATCGTCCGAGGGCTTGTAGCGCAGCGCCGCGTTGGCCACCTTGAGCACGTCGTCGCGCTTGCTGACCTCGATCTCGGCGTTGACCGTCAGGCCCGGCAGCAGGGTGCCGTCGGCGTTGTCGACGGTGACCACGACCGGATAGGTGACGACGTTGCTGGTGGTCGTCGCCGACAGCCGAACCTGGTCGACCACGCCGCCGAACTGGCGGTCGGGGAAGGCGTCTGCGGTGAACGACACCGATTGCCCGGCACGCACCTGGCCGATGTCGGATTCGTCGACGGCCAGTTCGATCTTCATCTTCGACAGGTCCTCGGCGATGGTGAACAGCTCCGGCGCCTGCAGGCTGGCGGCCACGGTCTGGCCGGGCTCGATGGTGCGGGTGAGCACGACGCCGTCGACCGGCGAGCGGATCACGGTGCGGCCAAGGTTGATGCGGGTGGTTTCCGTCGAAGCGGTCTGTTGGCGGATCTGCGCCTGCGCGGCGTTGACCTGCGCCCGCGCCTGGTCGCGCGCGGCGCGGGCCAGGTCGACGTCGCTTTTCGCCACCAGCTGCTGCGCGCCAAGCTCCGCCTTGCGGCGGTAATCCGCTTCGGCGTTGGCCAGCGCCGCCTGCGCCTGCTTCAGCGACGCCCGGGCGCTGGCGACCTGGGCGTTGCCCTGGTTGATCTGCGCTTCAAAGGTGCTCGGGTCGATGCGTGCGATGACCTGGTCCCTGACAACCTTGTCGTTGAAGTCGACCAGCACGTCGGTGACCTGGCCCGACACCTGGCTGCCGACGGTGACGGTGGAGATCGCGCTGAGCGTGCCGGTCGCCGAAATGGCGACGCGGATGTTGCCGCGCTCGACCGTCGTGGTGCGCCAGGCGCCTTCGTCGGCCGTGGCCGTGCGCGATTTCCAGTACCACGCCGCAAGCACCGCCAGTGCGATCACGACGACGGCGACCAGCAGGCGGCGCGTCGGACGGGAGGAAGTGCGCTTGTTTCGCGGGGTGTTCATGCGTTCGGGTCGAGGCAGGGGATGTCGAAGCGAATCAACGCGCCGGGGGATGATGCGTTGACAGCTTCCCGCGTCGCCTGCCAGCAGGTTCCACCGCGGCTCAGGAATCCCCGGCGATGACGTCGCGGGCGAACTCGATCGACGCCACGGTCCCGGCTCCCGGTGCGCTGTCCAGCTTCACCGGCCAGCGAAACCGCTCGCCCAGCCGGCGCACGATCGACAGCCCCATGCCCTTGCCGCTCGGGCTGACCCTGTCGGCACGGTAGAACGGCGCCCAGACCTTGCGCAGCACCTCGGGCGCCATGCCGATACCGGTATCGGTCACGACGACCCTGCCAGCCTCCAGCCGCACCTCGATGCGCCCGCGTTCAGTGAACACGCAGGCGTTGTCCAGGACCTGGCCGAGCATCACCGACAGCACACGCGGCGAGGCGTGCAGGCGCGGCCTGGCCGCGACGACCAGTTCCAGTTCCACCGGCTTGCCCTCGAGCAGCGGCCGCACCTTCTCGACTTCCTCCTCGACCAGGGGCGCGACGTCGAAATCCTCGGTCAGCGGCGCATGCTCGTTCTCACGGGCAAGGATCAGGAACGCGTCGATGATCGCTTCCATGTCGCGGCCGGCGTGCTGCATCCGCATCAGGGTGCGGTGCGCCCGCTGCGGGATCTCCGGATCGCCCAGCATCATGTCGGTCGCCACCCGGATCACCGTCAGCGGCGTGCGCAGCTCATGGCTGGCGTCGCGGGTGAAGTCGCGCTCGCGCGCGACCAGGTCGCGGGTGCGCCGGGTCAGGTTGCGCAGCGCGCCGGTCAGCTGGTGGACCTCGCCGCCGCTTTCGCCCGGCATGCGCTCCGGCGCGATGGACTGCACGTCCGGGTTGCTCGGATCCCACCGCGCGACCTGCCGCGCCAACCAGGTGACCGGCGTCACCAGGCGCTTGGAGGCCCGGTAGGTCAGCCAGGTGGTCAGGTAGATCGCGATCAGCGCCAGCAGGATCGACACCAGCTCCGCGCGCCGGATGACGGTATCGAGCAGCTCGAACGACATCACCAGGTACAGCCGCCCCTGCGGGCGCTCGTCGATGATCAGCTTGCGGTTGCCGCCGGGCAGCTCCGAGATCCCGACCCCGAACCGGCGCAGTTCGTCGGGCACCCCGGCCGCCGGCTGCTGCCCGGTGGTGAAGTAGCCGTGCATGGTCGATGAGCGCGGCAGCGGGTAGTCCGCATCGCGCGCGCGGCCGCTCCAGAACTCCCCGGCTTCGCTGCGCAGCTGCTGGTCGGTGAGCACGTCCTTGACGATGCTGCCGGCCACCAGCGCACCGACGATCACCGAGGCGCCGGCCAGCACCATCTGCAGGATGAAGGCGTATCGAAGCTTGCGCGGCAGGCCCTGCGACATGGCGACGAGCGCGCGCCGACGTCAGGTCGGTGGCTGTTCGATGTCGGCGATACGGTAGCCGGCGCTTTGCACGGTGTGCAGCAGCGGCTTGTCGTACGGCTTGTCGATGGTCTTGCGCAGGTTGTACAGGTGGCTGCGCAGGGTGTCCGAGTCGGGCAGGCTGTTGCCCCAGATCTCGCGCTCGATCTCCTGCCGGTTGACCACGCGCGGCGATTCGCGCATCAGGATGGTCAGCAGCTTCAAACCGATCGGCGAGAGCTGCAGCTCGGTGCCGCCGCGCGTGGCGCGCAGCGAGGCGGGATCGAGCACCAGGTCGGCAACCTTGAGTACTTCCGATCCGACCTGCCGGCGTTCGCGCCGGATCAGCGCACGCAGGCGGGCCTCGAGTTCCTGGATCGCGAACGGCTTGGTCAGGTAGTCGTCGGCGCCGGCGCCCAGGCCGGTGAGCTTCTCGTCGAGCGTGTCGCGCGCGGTCAGCATCAGCACCGGCGTGGACTTGCGCGCCTCCTCGCGCAGGCGCTTGCAGACCTCGATGCCGTCCAGCCGCGGCAGCATCAGGTCGAGCACGATCACGTCGTAGGTGTTTTCGGCCGCGAGGCGATAGCCGTCGAGACCGTCGGAGGCGTAATCGACCTCGAAGCCGCGGCCTTCCAGGTA
>DATCYC010000112.1:0-6995 GCA_036570525.1 Luteimonas sp. | reverse complement strand
GCGTCGCCGATGTCGCTGACGAAGAACTCGTCGAGCACCAGCACCCGCAGCTGCTGGCGCCACTCGCGCGCGATCGCCACCAGCGGGTCGCGCTCGCCGGCGTGGGCGCGCAGGCGCTCGTGCACGCCGCGCATGAAGCGGTGGAAGTGGGTGCGGCGCTTGCCGTTGCGCACGCCGCTGCCGGGCTTGCTCTCGGGCAGCGGCAGGCCGGCGTAGAACAGGTCGATCAGGAAGGTCTTGCCGCGGCCGACGCCGCCCCACAGGTACAGGCCGTCGGTCGTCTTGCCGCCGTCGCGCCCGAACAGCCGGTCCAGCAGGCCGCTGCGCGGCGCATCGACGAGCGCGTCGTGGATGCGGTCGAGTTCGCGCAGCACCGCGCGCTGCGCGGGATCGTCGCTCCAGTCCTCGCGCGCCACGCCTTCGGCGTATCGCTGCGACGGCCGCGCCGCCACCACGCCCGCGTCAGCCATCGACGACCGGCAGGTAGGCCTTGACCCCGTTCTTGATCGCGCCGCGCAGGTCGATCAGCTTGCGGTGGAAGAAGTGCGTGGTGTCGGGCATGCGCACCAGCTCGGCCTGCGCCTTGGTCTCTTCCAGCCAGTCGTAGACCGCCTGCGGATCGACGATCTCGTCGTTCTCGCCCTGCACCACCAGCCACGGCATGGTCGGCAGCTCGATGCTGTCTAAGTCCCAGCGCCCCGCCGGCGGCGCGATGCTGACCAGCAGGTCGGGCTTGAGCGACGCGGCCGCGCGCAGCGACACATAGGCGCCGAAGCTGAAGCCGGCCAGCCACAGCGCGTCGCCGGGCCGCTGTTCGCGTACCCAGGCGGCCACCGCGTGCAGGTCGTCGACCTCGCCGCGGCCTTCGTCGAACGCGCCCTCCGAGTCGCCGGTGCCGCGGAAGTTGAAGCGCACCGTGGTCGCGCCCAGCTCGCGCATGGCGCGCGCCGCCATCGTCACCACCTTGTTGTGCATCGTGCCGCCCTCGGTGGGCAGCGGATGGCAGACGATGCCGACCAGGGGCAGCGGCGCGACGTCGTCATCGGGCAGGTCGACGTGCAGCTCCAGCGCGCCCGCCGGGCCGGCGATGGCCACCGGGCCGGATGCGTCGGGGAGCGGGGGATTGGGACTGGGGGATTTGGGGGGATTGGCCATGCGCGGAATGATAGGCGCTTGCACGCGGCTGCGGATGGTCGCACTGCCGTGTTGCGACCCCGGCAAGGCGAATTTCGATGAACCTGGCCGATGTTGCGGTCTGATGCCGCCACGTTTGCGGGAGTTCCCCGGAGCCGTTCTGCCGGGAGTCGTCTTGCCGGAGTCGTCTGTCGGAGTCGTCTGTCAGAAACGGCGACGCCGCCCGGAGGCGGCGCCGTGGACCGTGTCGTGGACGTTCCTGCTACTCGAGGTTGGCGAGCATCCAGTCGACGGTGGCCTTGACCTGCTCGTCGGTCAGCGCCGGGTTGCCGCCCTTGGGCGGCATGATCCCGCCGTCCGGGCCGGTGTAGCCATCGATCGCGTGGGTGTAGAGCGTCTCGGTGCCCTGGGTGATGCGCGCCGCCCAATGGGACTTGTCCATGGTCGGTGCGTTGCCCACGCCGGAGGTGTGGCAGCCGGTGCACAGGTTGTTGAAGATCTCCGCGCCGTCCATCGTGCCGCCGTAGGCGACCTGTGCGGCGGCAGCCGCGCTGGCGGCGGCCTTGGCGGCGGCCTGCGCCGCGGCACCGGTGGCGCCCGCATAGACCCCGCCGACCGGCGCGATCCGCGCCTGGGTGGCGCGTGCGGCCGTGGGCGACACTTCCGGCGGGATCACCCCGTTGAGGTGGTTGGAGAGCACGAGCAGGGCCAGTGTGACCACCGCAAGGAAGCCGATCACCATCGAGAAATGCTTGAGAAAATCGAGGTCGTAATTGCGCACAAAAGCACCCGTTGCATAGCTGCTGCGCGCGCCGCAATCGACGCGCGATGCCTTCGACAAACGGCCGTACCAGGTACGGCCGCACATGCACCAGCCCCGGACCGAACCGGCTGCGCGTCGCCGCGGGGAGCCGGTATCGGCTCCGGATACGCGCCAAAGGCGAGAACGGGGCCTGCGGTCGCAGTTTATCGCACTCGGCGCATTCGGCGCACGCAGGAGACGCGGGAACTGCCTTCCCGCCGCGGCCGCCGCCGGCCCGGGGTCGCGAAACCGGCCGGAATTCCCGGTCGTGGCGGCGGCTTGCCACCGATCACGCGTGCATCCGGATGCCGGCGCGCTGGCCGAACGGGGTATGCCCTCCTGCCAATTCCGCCTTGGTGTCGCGCTGCCTAGACTCGACCCTGGACTGCGTCACCACCCGGTAATCGCGCCCATGGCCGCACCAGCGGCGGTGCGGCCGAAGTGCAACCGCGACGGCGTTGAACCACGTAGCAGGTCGCCTTCCCCCGGGCGCCGACAAGGAGATTGCCGTGGCCCCCGCACGACACCGAGCCTGGCTCGCTCTTGCAATGCCGCTCGTCTTGTCGGTGTTCGCACCGGATGCGGCGGCACAGTCCGAAGCGCAGCCGGCCGCCGTGGCCGGGAGCGAGCTGACCCGGACCAGCGGCGCGCTGGAGCGCCTGGACGATGTCGACACGCTGCTGTCGCTGACCAGCGAGGGCGCGCTGCTTTACGAGAACGACGAGGTCAAGCTCGACGGCTACCAGTACTGCAGCCAGGCGGTTGCACTGGCCGAGCGCGGCGAGCTGCGCCGCAGCGTGCAGGCGGCCAGCAAGGCCCTGCACGTCGCGCTGCAGTCCGGCAACAACGACCTGCTCGGCAAGGCCTACCGCGACCTGGCGATCACCTTCAGCTACGCCGGCAGCCTCGAGCGCGCCGAGGCCTTCGCCAAGCTCGCGCTCGCGCATCCGGCCAAGGATCCGACCCAGACCGAGGGCCCTGCGCACAAGACCATCGGCGACGTGCGGGTGCGCCAGCAGCGCTATCCCGAGGCGATCGCCAGCTACGAAACGGCGCTGCAGACCAGCTCCGACCGCTTCCGCCCACTGGTGCAGGCCTCGCTGGCCAATGCGCTGATCCTGTCGAAGGACCTGCCGCGCGCACGCACGGTGCTCGACGCGATCGAGCCGCCGGACGATCCGATCCGGCGCGGGCAGCTGCAGCGCACGCGCGGCCGGTTGCTGGTCGCGGAGAACCGTTTCGACGAGGCACTGGCGCTGTTCCAGCATGAGTTGGAGACCGCCGACAGCATCACCGAGGACGCCGGCTTCTACCGGATGTGGGCGCTGGACGGCATCTCGCGCAGCCAGGCCGCGCTCGGCCGGCCCGCCGAGGCGGCGCGGTCGCTGGAGCAGGCGCTGGCCAGTTTCGACCAGGTGCGCGCGCGCTTCCGCAGCGAAGAATTCAAGATGGGCCTGTTCTCCGACCTGCAGAAGGTGTTCGAGCGCGCGATCGGGCTGTACACCGAGCTGGACCAGCCGGCGCGGGCCTTCGACATCAGCGAGCGCAGCCGCGCCCGCGCCCTGCTCGACTCGGTCAGCGACCGCGGCGAGGTGTCGGCCGTGGCCAGCGAGGCGATGGCGGTCGCCGACCTGCAGCCGCTGCTGCGCGCGGACGAGACCGTGGTCGCCTACCACTCGCTGCCCGACCGCCTGCTGGTGTGGATGGTGGACCGTGAGCGCGTGCGCGAGCGGTCGCTGCCGGTGCCGCGCGCGGACCTGGAGCAGCTGGTCGACGCCTGGCGCGACGCGCTGGTCCACGGCCAGACGGCGGCGGTCGGCGCCGGCGGACAGATCGGCGAGTTGCTGATCGCGCCGCTCGGGCTCGAACCGGGCCGTCGCCTGATCATCGTGCCGCACGGCGCGCTGCACTACCTGCCGTTCCAGGCGCTGCGCGTGGACGGGCAATACCTGATCCAGCGCCACCCGATCGCGATCGCGCCTTCGACGAGCATCGCGGTGAAGCTGGCCGCGCGCACCCCGAGCACGGCGCCGGACCTGGTCGCGTTCGGGAATCCGGACGTGGGGCCGGAATACGCGTTGCCCGGGTCCGAGCAGGAGGTCAAGCAGCTGGCGACGCTGTTCCCGGACGCCACGATCTATCTCAACGACCAGGCCAGCGAAGCGCACTTCCGCAAGATCGCATCGCAGGCCGGAATGCTGCACGTCGCCGCCCACGCCCAGGCCGACCGCGTCGACCCGCTGTACTCGCGCATCCTGCTGGCCAACGAGGACGGCAAGCAGAACTTCCTCGAGGCCCGCGAGGTGCTGGACCTGGACCTGGACGGCGTCGCGCTGGTCACGCTGTCGGCCTGCGAATCCGGGCTGGGCCGCGTCACCGACGGCGACGAGGTGCTGGGGTTCACCCGTGCGTTCCTGTCGGCTGGCTCGTCGGGGCTGGTGGTGTCGCTGTGGCCGGTCGCCGACGACGCCACCGCGCTGCTGATGACCACCCTGTACGGCGAACTGGCCAAGGGCACCGACCTGATGCGGGCGATGCAGATCGCGCAACTGACGGTGCTCGAGCACCCGGGCATGGCGCATCCGTTCTTCTGGGCGCCGTTCGACGTCGTCGGCAACTGGCGCCTGACGGTGAGGGGCTGAACATGCGCGCATGCAGGGCATTCCGTATTCGCATCCCGGGCGCGCAGCGCTGGTCGCTGCTGGCCCTGGCCGTGCTGTCGGCGCCGCTGGCCGCGCAGGTCCCGCCATCTTCCGCGGCAGCGGCGGCCGCTGCGCCCGATGCATGCTGCGGCGCCGCGCAGCAGCAGACGCCACAGCAGACCCCGCAGGCCCCGACCGAGCCCGGGCAGCGCTTTGTGCTGCGGCAGGTGGTGTTCAAGGGCGCGACCATGGTCAACCAGGCCGAACTCGACGCGCTGGCCGCCGATTACATCGGCCGCCAGGTCGCCTTCGACGACCTGCAGCAGATCGCGCAGCGCGTCACCGACCTGTACCTCAGGCGCGGCTACTACCTCGCCCAGGCGGTGCTGCCGGTGCAGGAAGTCGTCGACGGAGTGGTCGAGATCAGCGTCGTCGAAGGGCGGCTCGGCCAGGTCACGGTCCAGGTCGATCCGAAGGCGCCGATCGACGAGGCGCGCGTGCGCGCGATGCTCGCGCCGTTGCAACCCGGCCAGCCGCTGCACCGCGAGCGCTACGAGCGCGCGATGCTGCTGCTGTCCGACCTGCCCGGCCTGCGCGTGCAGTCGGCGATCGAGCCCGGGCTGGAACCGGGCACCACCGACCTCACGGTGCAGATCGCACCCGGTGACCGGGTTCGGGCCAGCGTCGAACTCGACAACTACGGCACCCGCGAAGTCGGCCGCGAACGGCTCGGCGGCACCCTGCGCTGGGCCAGCCCGACCGGCCACGGCGACAATCTTGACCTGCGCGCGATGGTCTCCAGCGAGGGCATGTGGTTCGGCCGCCTCGCCTACGAGGCGCCGCTGGGCGCGCACGGCCTGCGCATCGGCGCCGGCGTCTCGCGCGTGTCGTACGAACTCGGCGGTGCGTTCGAGATCCTCGATGCGGTCGGCACCGCGGACATCTACGACGTGTCGCTGACCTATCCGCTGATCCGCCAGCGCAGCCACAACCTGTTCCTGCGCGGCTTCGCCGACCGCAAGGACCTGACCGATGAGCTGCGGATCGTGGACTTCAAGACCGACAAGCGCGTCGACGGCTTCGGCGTGGGCTGGTCCTGGGAGCGTCGCGACGGTTTCGGTGGCGGCGGCTACTGGAGTTCCACCGGCGCGCTGTACCACGGCCGCCTGAAGCTGCGCGATGCCGCCTCCGAGGCCATCGACAAGAGCATCTTCGGCCGCGGCACCGCCGGCGACTTCAACAAGCTGACCGTGCAGGTATCGCGGCTGCAGGCCCTGCGCGAGCGCCTGAGCCTGTTCGTCGGCATCGGCGCGCAGTTCACCGATCGCAACCTCGACCCGTCGGAGAAGCTCGCGCTCGGCGGCTACCGCGCGGTGCGTGCCTATCCTTCCGGCGAAGTGCTGGTGGACGAGGGCGCGATCGCCAACGTCGAGCTGCGCTACTCGATGACCGACGAGCTGACCGGCTTCGTGTTCTACGACGCCGCGCGCGGCGACTTCAACCACGACCCTGGTCCGTTCGACGTCGTCAACAAGCGTTCGCTACGCGGTCCCGGCATCGGTTTCAACTACACGAAACCCGGCAACTTCAGCATCAACATGAGCGTCGCATGGCGTACCACCGATCCGGCGCTTACCGACGGCGGCGACCGCAAGCCGCGCGTCTTCCTGCATGTGCAGAAGAACCTCTGAGCGAGGAGTTCCCCATGGCCAGCCCGCAACGACCCTGCCCCCGCCGCCCGCGCATCGCGCCGGCGCTTCGCCCGCTCACGACGGCGGTCCTGCTTGCGCTTGCGGCCAATGCCGGCGCGCAGGTGTTGCCGACCGGCTTCGTCGTGGACACCGGCACGGTTTCGACGCCGGTCATCAACGGCGCCGGCGACACGATGGACATCAACCAGGGTTCGCAGAACGCGATCATCAACTGGGAGACGTTCTCGATCGGCGACGGCTACACGGTCAACTTCAACCAGCCCGGTGCCACCAGCATCGCGATCAACCGGGTGCTGGGCGATTCGGCATCGAACATCTTCGGCAACCTCAATTCCAATGGCAACATCTTCCTGATCAATACCAACGGCGTGCTGTTCGGCGCGAACGCGCAGGTCAACGTGGGCGGCCTGGTGGCCTCGGCGCTGGACATCGAATCGGCTGATTTCGACAACGGCGTGTTCGTGTTCGCCAATGCCGGCGGCGACGTGGTGAACCAGGGCAGCATCGTGGCCGGCAGCGGCGGTACGGTCGCGCTGCTCGGCAACGAAGCCGTCAATGCCGCCGGCGGCAGCATCGTGGCGCCGCGCGGCAGCGTCATCATGGGCTCCGGCGACCGCGTCACCCTGGACTTCGAGGGCGACGGCCTGACCCAGGTCACGGTCGAAGGCCAGCTGGTCGACGGCCTGGTGCGCAACGCCGGGCTGC
>DATCYC010000111.1:0-4113 GCA_036570525.1 Luteimonas sp. | reverse complement strand
ATGCCCTGCGCGCGCAGGTGCAGGCGCCGGCCGAAGCTGCCGAAGCGCAGCTGCAGTTCCTCCGCGGCAAACCCGCGCAGGTCGCCGACGGTGGCGATGCCCAGGTCGGCCAGCTTCTTCTCCATCACCTTGCCCACGCCGGGGATCTTCGCCACCGGCAGCGGCGTGAGGAACGCCTCGACCTGCGACGGCCGCACCACGAACACGCCGTCGGGCTTGTTCCAGTCCGAGGCGATCTTGGCCAGGAACTTGTTCGGCGCCACGCCGGCTGAAGCGGTCAGCGAGGTTTCCTCGCGGATCTGCGCGCGGATCGCCTGCGCGGTGGCCGTCGCGCTGGGCGAGGCGATTTTCGGATCGGTGACGTCGAGGTAGGCCTCGTCCAGCGACAGCGGTTCGACCAGGTCCGTGTGGCGCAGGAAGATTTCGCGCACCTGCCGCGACACCGCCTTGTAGCGCGCGAAGTCCGGCGGCACGAACACCGCGTCCGGGCACAGCCGTTCGGCGCGCACCGCCGGCATCGCCGAACGCACGCCGAACACCCGCGCTTCGTAGCTGGCCGCGCACACCACCGAACGCGCGCCGCGCCAGGCCACCACCACCGGCAGCCCGCGCAGCGACGGATCGTCACGCTGCTCGACCGACGCGTAGAAGGCGTCCATGTCGACGTGCAGGATCTTGCGCATGCGTCGATTATCCTGCAGTCCCCACGTCAACGCAGGAACCCGCCATGCAAACCCGTCCGCTTGGCCGCACCGGCCTTGAGATCGCCCCGCTGGTCCTGGGCGGCAACGTCTTCGGCTGGACCCTGGACGAGGCCGCCAGCTTCGACATCCTCGACGCCTTCGTCGAACACGGCTTCAATGCCATCGATACCGCCGATTCGTACTCCACCTGGGTGCCGGGCAACCGCGGCGGCGAGTCCGAGACCATCATCGGCCGCTGGCTGCGCGCGCGCCCGGGCATGCGCGAACGCGTGCTGCTGTTCACCAAGGTCGGCTCGGACCTGGGCGAGCCCGGCAAGAAGGGGCTGTCGGCGAAGTGGATCGCGCAGGCGGCCGAGGATTCGCTGGCGCGGCTTGGCACCGACCGCATCGACGTCTACTTCTCGCACTGGCACGACTCGTCCACCCCGTACGAGGAAACGCTGCGTGCTTACGAGCGCCTGCTGCAGGCCGGCAAGGTGCGCGCCATCGGCGCCTCCAACCACGACGCCGCGCAGCTGGCCGAATCGCTGGCGGTGGCCCGCCGCGAGGGCCTGCCCGCGTACCAGGTGCTGCAGCCGGAATACAACCTCAGCGACCGCGCCGGCTTCGAAGGCCCGCTGCGCGACCTGTGCATCGCCGAAGACATCGGCGTGGTGACCTACTACAGCCTCGCCTCGGGGTTCCTGTCGGGCAAGTACCGCTCGGCCGACGACCTGGGCAAGAGCGCGCGCGGCCAGGGTGTCGCGAAGTACCTCGACGCGCGCGGCGTGCGAATCCTCGACGCGCTGGACGCGGTGTCCGCAGGCCGCGGCGCGCAGCCGGCCGATGTCGCCCTCGCCTGGCTGATGGCACGCGAGGGCGTGACCGCGCCGATCGCCAGCGCCACCCGCCGCGCGCACGTGGAAGGCTTCGCGCGCGCCGCCGCGCTGGCACTGTCGGACGCCGACATGCAGGCGCTGGACGACGCCGGCGCGTGATGCCGCACGCATCGCGTGCCTGGTGGCGGGCGACGGAAGCCAGTCACTCCGCCGGGAGATCAGCGGTGACCGGCAGCGTCACCAGCATCACCGTGGTGTCTTCCGGGTCCGGCACCACGTCGAAGCCCAGGTGCCGGCACATCGACAGCATGGTGCTGTTCTCGCGCAGCACCTGGCCTTCGATGACGTTGAGGCCGAGCCAGTGCGCGACCTCGATCATCGCCTCCATCAGCCGCCAGCCGATGCCGGCGCCCTTGAGGTCGGAGCGCACCATGATCCCGTACTCGCCGCGGTCGAAGTTGGCGTCGGCAAGCAGGCGAACTGCGCCGAGCATCTCGCCGTTGCCCCCGTCGATGGCCACCAGCGCCATCGAGCGCGAATAGTCGAGCTGCACCAGCCGGGCGATGAAGTCGTGGCTGAAGTCGCGCACCGCGCGGAAGAAGCGCAGGCGCAGGTCCTCCGCGCTGACCCTGGCGAAGAACGCGCGGAACATCGCGTCGTCCTCGGGCCGCACCGGGCGCACGAACGCGGTGCGGCCATCGGCCAGCGTGATGTTGCGTTCCAGCTCCTTCGGGTAAGGCAGGACCGCGAAGCGTGGGTGGCCACGGCCGCGATGCAGCTGCCGCGACGGCGCCACCGCCACGCGCGCGTCGAGCGCTAGCACCCCGTCGGCGTCGACCAGCAGCGGGTTGATGTCGAGCTCGCGCAGCGCCGGGATGTCGGCCGCCATCTGCGCCAGCTTGACCAGCACCAGCGCCAGCGCGCGCTCGTCGGCGGCGGGGACCTCGCGATAGGCCTTGAGGACGCGCGACACGCGGGTGCGCCCGATCATCTCGTGCGCCAGGCGCAGGTCCAGCGGCGGCGGCGCCAGCGACTTGTCGTCGACCAGCTCCACCGCGGTGCCGCCGTGGCCGAACACCACCACCGGGCCGAACGTCGGGTCGTCGGCGATGCCGGCGATCACCTCGCGCGCCTTCGAACGCCTCGCCATCGGCTGCACCAGCACGCCGTCGATGCGCGCGTCGGGTCGGCGTTCGCGCGCGCGGCGGACGATGTCATCGGCGGCGTCGCGCACGGCCGCGGCGCTGCCCAGGTCCAGGCGCACGCCGTCGACGTCGGACTTGTGCACGATGTCGGGCGACAGCAGCTTCACCGCCACGGAGCCGCCGCACTCGAGCAGCGGCGCGGCGATGCGCACGGCTTCATCCGCATCGGCCGCCACTTGCGACGGCGCGAGCGGGATACCGTAGGCCGCGAGCAGGCTCGCGACAGCATCCGGCTCCAGCCATCGCCGGCCTTCGGCGAGCGCCTCGGCGACCACTGCCTGCGCCGCGTCGCTGTCGACCACGAAATCCTGCGGCAGGCTCGGCGGGGTTTCCATCAGCGCCTGCTGCGCTTCGCGATGGCGCACCAGGTACATGAAGCCGCGCACCGCTTCGGCTTCGCTGGCGTAGGTCGGCACGCCGGCGGCGTTCAACGTCGAGTTCGCCTGCGCATCGCCGCCCATCCACACCGCCAGCGCCGGCTTGCGCGTGCCGCTTCCAGCCTGCTTCTCCAACGCGCGCACCACCGCGTCGGCGATGTCCTGCGGCTGCGACAGCGCCGTGGGCACGTGCATCGCCAGCACCGCGTCGTTGTCGCGGTCGGCGAGCAGGGCCTGCATGCCGGCGAAGTAGCGCTCGCCGTCGGCATCGCCAAGCATGTCGACCGGGTTGGCGTGCGACCAGCCTCGCGGAAACGCGCGGTCGAGTGCTTGCAGCGTCTGTTCCGACAGCGTTGCCGGCACGCCGCCCAGGTCCACCAACCGATCGAGCGCCAGCATGCCGGTGCCGGCGCCGTTGGTCAGTACGGCCAGCCGCTTGCCGGGCACGTTGCCCAGGTGCGAAAGCGTTTCGGCCGCGGCGAACAGTTCGTCCAGCGCGTGCACGCGCAGCAGGCCGGCGCGGCGGAACGCGGCGTCGTAGGCGGCGTCGGGCGTGGCCAGGCGCGCGATGTGGGTCTGCGCCTCACCGGCCGCGCGATCGTGGCGGCCGGGCTTGACCACCACCACCGGCTTGCCGCGCGCCGCAGCGCGCGCCGCCGACAGGAACTTGCGCGCGTCGCGCACGTGTTCGATGTACAGCAGGATCGCGCGGGTGTGGCGGTCGACGGCGAAATGGTCGAGCAGGTCGGCGAAGTCGACGTCGAGCGCGTCGCCGACCGAAACCACCGCCGAGAACCCGATGTCGCGCGAGCGCGCCCACTCCAGCACGCCCGCCGCAACCGCGCCGGATTGCGACAGCAGCGCAAGGTCCCCCGGCTGTGGCCGGTGCGCGGCGAAGCTGGCAAACAGGTTCGCGTGCGGCGCGATCACGCCCAGGCAGTTGGGACCGACGATGCGCAGCCCGCGCGGCCGCGCGACGGCTTCCAGCGCGGCGTTGTGCGAACCGGCG
>DATCYC010000110.1:0-3408 GCA_036570525.1 Luteimonas sp. | reverse complement strand
GGATCCGCATCACCACGCCGTCGCGCGCGGCGAACACCACCGTGCCCGGGTCGGCTGCGAAGTCCACGGCGTGGCGGTTCTCCGCGTCCGCGTGGCTGTGGCGGCCGCCCCAGGCCTGCTGGACGCGCGGTTCGTTGGCCTGGAGCGGGAACAGGTATTCGTAGTCGCGCGGGCGCGCGTTGACGCTGCCGGGCACGGTTTCCAGGCGCAGCCCCAGGCCCGCCGCCTGCGCCGGGTGCACGCGCGCGACCAGCACGCTCGAATGCGCGGGCACGGTGGCGCGCGCCGGCAACTCCGGTTCGCCGCGCACGCCGGTGCTGTCGCTGTGCAGCATCACCTCCACCGGGCCGGACAGGGTGTTGTCGGCCCAGGCCAGGTAGCTGCCGGCGTCGCCTTCGATCCGCAGCCGGACGTCGTCGGCGGGTGCCGTGGCCGCTGTCGTCGCGATCGCCAGCAGTACCAGCGCCAGCGCCGCGCGCCACGCAGGCATCCGTGCGTGGGTCGGGTTTTCCCCATCGGGGGAGGCCCTAGCTGGCCGGCGGCGGGTATTGGCGTTCAAATCGACGCACGAATCAGGCATGGACATGCATCCGGGAGAGCAGTGATGGGCGACTTCATTACCGGCAACTTCAATTTCAGCGCCACCGAGAGCATCGCCGCCGGCGGTTGCGTCGGGCGCGGCGAGGGTCCGGGCACGAGCAGGACCTCCGACGGCAAGGTGCAGTTCGAGAACGACAACTATCGCATCACCGCCGACGACAACAACGAGGTGACGATCTTCAACAAGCAGACCGGTGAAAGCTACCGGATCTGGGGCGACCCGCACGTCGAGATCGACGGCAAGCATGCCTTCGACTTCTGGGGCAACACGACGTTCGTGCTCGACGACGGTACCCGCGTCAGCATCGCGACCACGCCTTGGGACCAGGGCCACAACGGCGCCACGGTCGCCTCGCAGGTGGTCATCGTCGACGGCGGCGGCCAGTACGCCACGCACATCCAGGGCGTGGACTCGAACACCCACGGCGACCTCGGCTTCTACGACATCGAGGTCGGCGAGGCGGCCAAGCTCGAGGTCACCGTCACCGAGGGCAACGTGATCGAGGAGAACGAGAACGGTCGCGGTTTCGTGGCGGTGGGCAGCAACGGCGAGCTGCAGGGCGTGGACCAGGCGTTCATCAACGCCACCGACGAGGTCAAGCAGCACGGCACGTCGGTGATCAGCGAGCTGGCGAGCATCTTCCAGCACTTCAGCGGCGTGGTGTCGCTGTCGCTGTCGGGCTCGTTCTTCTCGTTCAGCGGCAGCTTCGAGATCGGCGAGCCGGAGCCCGAAGCGCAGCCGGTGGCGCAGGTGGACTACGTGCCGGGCCAGGAGGAGGACTTCACCTTCCGGATGACCATGGTGCACGCCTGACCTGCGGCGCGACGTTCCGGTACCAGCCGCCGGCCCGTCATGGTCGGCGGCATTTTTGTTGAGGGATGGTGGCGTCCTTTGCAGACGGTCCGTACGCGGGCTTCGGAAGCAGCGGCGTCCCGGCCGGGGGATGCTCCCCGGCTCGGCAGACATCCATGTCTGACTCGCCGCCGCAGGCCATCCATGGCCTGCTTTCCGCATCCCCCGGCCGGGACGCCGCCTCGGCGATTCGTTGTCGCGGCTTCTCCCGGCAATCGAAGATCAAGAGCCGTCGGGCACGTAGGCCCGACCTGCGCAGGTCGGGGTTACATCCCCGACATGCTTTTGTTCATGCGCGCCGCGTCAGGGCGCGCAGGCGGGATCGAGCGCCAGTGCGCGGACAACGTCGCCCAGGTCGAAGGCCGCCACCGCCTCGTCGTCGTGCACGGCGAACAGCGCGCCGTAGGGGAAGGCCGTCGTTGCCGCGGCGTGCAGGGCGATGCCGTCGGTGTGCGCCGTCACCTCGCCCATGAAGCTGCCGCGCGGCGCCAGGCTTTCGCGTTCGAACAGCAGGAAGTGGGTCTGCGGGTAGCGCTGGTCGGCGGCGACCCAGTAGCCGATGTCCGGGGTGCAGCTCCACAGCGCCACGCCCTCGGCTTCGGCCTCGAACGTGCCGGCCGGCAGTTCGCGCCCGGTGGGCTGCCCGTCGAAGGTGTATTCGCGCAGGTTCGACGGATGGCGGCCGCCTTCGTCCGATGTGTACTCGTCGGCCACCAGCAGCCGCTGCCGGTCCGGGTCGCCGGCGATCGATTCGACGATGCGCAGCGCCGCCGCCTCGCTGGTATCGCCGAACGAGCCCTCGTCGCGCACGAGGAAGTGCATCGGGTCGGCGAACGTGACGCGGTAGCGGCGCACGCGGCGGTCGAGCTGGTCCAGCGGCGGCACCACGTCGTACTGCTCGCCTTCCATGAAGCTGTCGGTGACGTAGACCTCGTACTCGCCCGGCGCGCTTTCGTGGATCCACAGCCCGTAGGGGCTGCGCAGCTGGTCGGTGCCGAACGTGCCCAGCGGGGTGAAGTCCGGCAGCAGCAGCACCTGCACGCGGTGGTTGTCGCGTTCGGCGACGAACACGTGGTTGCCGTAGATCGCGATGCCGTTGGGGCGCAGGAACTCGCCAGGCCGGTCGCCCTTGCCGCCGACGCTGCGCAGGCGCTCGCCGGTGTCGGCGTCGAACACCACCAGCGAGTGGCTCGACTTGGCGGTGGCGACCAGCCAGGCGTGGCCGTCTTCGGTGGGCCAGGTGGCCAGGGAGTCGATCTCGTCGCCCGGGTTGTCGGCCGAAACGTAGCGCTCGGGCACCAGGACCGTGGGCGAGGCCAGGCTGGCGGTGGGCGCCTGGGTGGCGAGCGGTGCGGTGGTGGTGCATGCCGACAGGCACAGGGCGGCGGCGATGCTGAACAGGGCGGGTCTGGACATCGACGGAGTATGGACGAGGCGACTGGGGAAGGTCGATCCACGGAATCGTGACCGCCATGCCGAAATATCCATCGCTTCATGCCGATAAAGCGATTGACATTCTCAAGAGCCGCGTGCAACCTGTGCGCTCCATCGAGACCGGCTGAGGGACAGGCCCGAAGACGCCGGGGCAACCTGATGGAGCGAACCTCGCGGTTTGCTCCTTCGCGGTGCCAAGTCCTGCGGGGACCTGTGCGTCCACCGGAAGATGGTTGCGGAACCTGCCTCGCGGCGGGTTCGCACGTGCCGCGACGCGGCCGCTTTCCGGCATGCCCCGCGCGCCTTGATGGCCCTTCCCGCCATCATCGGAACGCGCCCATGAGTCTCGTCGAAAGCCCAGTCCGGCAAGCCACCCACGCCCCTCGCTTCCAGCCGACCGGCTACGCGCAGGAGTCGCCCGCGCGCGCCGCGACCACCGCGCTGCGCGGCCACGTCGACCTGCTGCTGCCGATGCGCCACGCCGGCGTGCGCAGCGTGCGGATCGCGTTCGAAGCGATCGG
>DATCYC010000109.1:0-3515 GCA_036570525.1 Luteimonas sp. | reverse complement strand
TGCAGGGCCGGATCGGCGATCGCGGCGTGGTCGGGGCGGTGGCTGCGGCACAGGGCCAGCAGCGCATCGACGTTGCTGCCGGCGGCCAGCACCGAGGCGCGCAGGCGGCCGGGGTGGCGCGCGATCACGTCCAGCGCGGAGGTGCCGATCGAACCGGTGGCCCCGAGGACGGCGACGGATTGCATGGTGGAAGCAGGCATGGTGGAAGCAGGCATGTCAGAAACCGAGCAGTTCCTTGCCGAGCAGGAACACCGGCAGCGCGGCGAGCACGCCGTCGAGGCGGTCGAGGATGCCGCCGTGGCCCGGGATCACGCTGCCCGAGTCCTTGGCGCCGACGTGGCGCTTGAGCAGGCTCTCGAACAGGTCGCCGACCACCGAAAACAGCACCGTGGCGAACGCCACCAACGCCAGCGCCGGCAGCTGCGCGGGCGCGGCGCCGGCCAGCCAGCCGAAGGCCAGGCCCGTGGCGATGCCGGCCACCAGCCCGCCCATCAGACCCTCGATTGTCTTGTTGGGGCTGATCCGCGGCGCCAGCTTGCGACCCTTGAACACCCTGCCGCCGAAATGGCGCCCGGCGAAATAGGCGCCCGAATCGGCCGCCCAGACGATCGCCAGCGCCGTCAGCAGCCAGCGATGGCCCATCGGCGGGTCGGCCTGCACAGGCTGGTCGCCATGGATCAGCACCAGCGCGCACCACGCAGCCAGCGTCGCCAGCGTGCCGGCGGCCAGCTTGAACGCGCGCGCATGCGTGTCGTGGTCGGAGGCGAAGTCGTAGAAGCGCAGCCACAGCAGCGCCAGCAGCCACCAGCCCACGCCGGCCACGGCCACGATCTGCAGCAGCACGAACGACCCCTGCGCCGCCCACACCATCAGCACCATCAGCAGCAGGTTGAGCAGCAGCAGGATCGTGCGGTGCAGGGTGTCGTCGACCTCCGCCAGCTTCAGCCATTCCCACAGTCCGGCCAGGAACACCACCGCCGCCAGCGCGGCCATCCAGGGCGTGGGCAGGAACAGGATCGCCAGGATCGCCAGCGGCGCCATCAGCAGGGCGGCGATCACGCGGGTGCGGGTCATGCGGGAGTCTCCAGGGTGGCGACCTGCTCGCCGGTCAGGCCGAAGCGGCGCTCGCGCCGGGCGAAGTCGTCGAGCGCGCGCGACAGCGTGGCGACGTCGAGTTCGGGCCACAGGGTATCGGTGAACCACAGTTCGGTGTAGGCGAGCTGCCACAGCAGGAAGTTGCTGATCCGCATGTCGCCGCCGGTGCGGATGAACAGGTCCGGCGGCGGCTGGTCGGCCAGCGCCACGCGGGCGGCGACGGCGGCCTCGTCGATGTCCTCGGGCCGCAGCCGCCCGTCGGCCACGTCCTGGGCCAGCGACCGCGCGGCCATGGCGATGTCCTGGCGGCCGCCGTAGCTGGCGGCGATGTTCAGCGCCAGGCGCTCGTTGCCGGCGGTTTGCGCCTCGGCGGCCTGCATGCGCTCGCGGATCTGCGCGCCGAAGCGTTCGCGTTCGCCGATGAAGCGCACGCGCACGCCGCGCCGATGCAGTTCCACCACCTCGCGCTCGAGCGCGTTGAGGAACAGCTTCATCAGCGCGCCGACCTCTTCCTCCGGCCGGCCCCAGTTCTCGCTGGAGAACGCGAACAGCGTGAGCGCGGAGATCCCGCGTTCGAGGCAGAAGTCGATGCACAGGTTGACCGCGCGCGCACCGGCGCGGTGGCCGATCATCCGCGGCCGCCGCCGCCGCGCCGCCCATCGGCCGTTGCCGTCCATGATGACGGCGAGGTGGCGGGGGAGGGTCATGGGTTGGTGGCCGGGATTGGGGATTCGGGATTGGGGATTCGGAAAAGCAGAAGCGTCCGGTTTTCCGAAGTGGTGCCGGCATCGGCGTTCTCCTGCCTTGCCCAATCCCGAATCCCGAATCCCGAATCCCGGCCCCTCATACCGCCATCAGTTCCTGTTCCTTGGCCTTGACCACCTCGTCGACGTCCTTGATGCCCTGGTCGGTGAGCTTCTGGATTTCGTCGCCGCCGCGGCGCTCGTCGTCCTCCGAAATCTCCTTCTCCTTGAGCAGGTCCTTGACCTGGCCCATGGCGTCGCGGCGGATGTTGCGGATCGCGATCTTGGTGTTCTCGCCCTCGTTGTGGACCAGCTTGGAGAGCTCCTTGCGGCGCTCCTCGGTGAGGGCGGGCAGGTTGATGCGGATGACGGTGCCGGCGGTGGTCGGGTTCAGGCCGAGGTCGGAGGCCAGGATCGCCTTCTCCACCGCCTGCACCATCGGCTTTTCCCAGGGGGTGATGACCAGCGAGCGCGCATCGGCCACGGTGACGCTGGCCACCTGGGTCAGGGGCATGTCCGAACCGTAGTAATTGACCTTCAGGTGGTCGACCAGGGCAGTGGACGCGCGGCCGGTGCGGACCTTGGTCAGGTCGTGGCGCAGCGCTTCCACGCTCTTCTGCATGCGGGTCTGCGCATCCTTCTTGATGTCATCGATCATGGCCAGCTCCGGGCGATTGCTTAATCGCGGGATTATAGAGCGAAGCGGCGCATTCACGAATCGGACGGTTCGCGCGCCGCCAGGCGCCCGGCCAGCGAACTGGCAGGAGCGGCTTCAGCCGCGAGCTTCTGCCCTTGCCGGGCAATCCCGAAAGGATCGCGGCTGAAGCCGCTCCCGCAAGAGCCCCTTCGGAACGGAGCGAAGCAGGATCAGGGGTGGTGCGCGTCCTGGTGGCAGGCGCCCGTGCGCTCGATCTGCAGCGTCGGGTGGTGGATGCCGAACCGCTCGTCGAGCTCGTGCGCGACGCGGGCGAGGAACGCATCGTGGTCGCCGGCATCCTCCCGGACCAGGTGCGCGGTCATCGCCACCTCGTCCGAGCCCAGCGCCCAGATATGCAGATGGTGGACCGCCGACACGCCCGGCTGCGCGCCGAGGAAGGCCCGTACCGCGATCTGGTCGACGCTGTCGGGCACCGCGTCCATCGTGGCGTTGAAACTGTCGCGGAGCAGGGCGAAGGCGCCGGCGGCGACCACGACGCCCACCAGCAGCGCGGTCACCGGGTCGAGCCACGACCAGCCCAGCGTGAGCATGCCGACGCCGGCAAGCACCGCGGCCAGCGAGACCGCGGCGTCGGCGACCAGGTGCAGGAAGGCGCCGCGGCGGTTGAGGTCGTTGGCGTGCCCGTCGCGCACGAACCACGCCGCGCCGAGGTTGACCACGATGCCGATCGCCGCGACCACGATCACCGGCATGGCCGGGATCTGCGGCGGCGCGCCGAGCCGTCGGACCGCCTCCCAGGTCAGGGCGCCGGAAAAGCCGATCAGCAGCGTCGAGTTCGCCAGCGGCGACAGCAGCGTCGCCCTGCGCCAGCCGTAGGTGTGGCGCTCGGTGGGCCGCCGCTTGGCGAGAACCGCCGCACCCCAGGCCAGGCCCAGCCCGAGCACGTCGCCGAAGTTGTGCAACGCGTCCGACAGCAGCGCCAGCGAGTCGGTGGCGAAGCCGTACCCCGCCTCGAGCGC
>DATCYC010000108.1:0-6869 GCA_036570525.1 Luteimonas sp. | reverse complement strand
GCCCAGGCGCTCGGCCAGTTCCGGCGAAGCGAGGTCGCGGCCGATCGCGGTGCGGTCGCGCTGGCCGATCATCAGCGTGGTCGGCACGCGGATGCGCGGGAATTCGTACACCACCGGCTGGCTGAAGATCATGTCCGAGGCCAGCGCCTGGTCCCAGGCCACCGCCTCCTTGCCGGGGCCGGCGTACATGCCGGCCAGCATCCGCACCCAGCGGTCGTACTCCGGCTTCCACTGGCCGCCGTAGTAGAACTTGCGCTGGTAGGCCTTGATGCCGTCGTAGCCGGTCTTCAGCTGGCCGGCATACCAGGCATCGACGCTGCGCCACGGCACGCCCTCGGCGCGCCAGTCCTCCAGCCCGATCGGGTTGACCAGCACCAGGTGCCCGGTGGCCAGCGGGTATTGCAGCGCGTAGCGCGCGGCCAGCATGCCGCCCATCGAATGGCCGACGACCACCGCACGCTCGATGCGCAGCGACTGCAGCAGCGCGTGCGTGTTGTCGGCCAGCTGGCCGAACGAGAACTGGTAGCGGCGCGGCTTGCTCGACTTGCAGAAGCCGACCTGGTCGACGGCGACCACGCGAAAGCCCGCCCCTGCGAGCGCGGCGATCGCCGACTCCCAGGTTGCTGCGCAGAAGTTCTTGCCGTGCAACAGCAGCACCGTGCGCCCGTTGGGCTCGGCGGTGGCGGCGACGTCCATGTACGCCATCGACAGCTTCTGCTGCTGCGAGTCGAATTCGAAGCGTTTGACCGGATGTGGGTAGGCGAAGCCTTCGAGTTGCGGGCCGTAGAAGGGCGGATCGCTTGCGAAGGCGGGGAGGGCGGCCAACGCGATCGCGAAGGCAAGCAGGACGTGAAACGTGCAGCGCATGGCGGAATCCGGTGACAGACCGCACGGAGGATAGGAATGCGGGCGCAATCACTCCGTGAATGGGGCGCCGTGGGGCCCCGAAACCCGCACCTCCGACGTAGGTCGGGGCTACGCCCCCGACGCCCGCGCCATTTGGCACGCCCGGCCCCCGACGCTCGCGGCATCCGGATACCGCGCGTCGGGGGCGTAGCCCCGACCTACGGCTTTGAGGGTGTCGGGTCGCTCAGCACTCGATGACGTTCACCGCCAGCCCACCGCGCGAGGTTTCCTTGTACTTGTCCTGCATGTCGCGGCCGGTGTCGCGCATGGTCTTGATGACCTTGTCCAGGCTGACCTTGTGCTTGCCGTCGCCGCGCAGGGCCATGCGCGAGGCGTTGATCGCCTTCACCGCGCCCATCGCGTTGCGTTCGATGCACGGGATCTGCACCAGGCCGCCGATCGGGTCGCAGGTGAGTCCCAGGTTGTGCTCCATGCCGATCTCGGCGGCGTTCTCGATCTGGCTGGGGTTGCCGCCCAGCGCCGCGGTCAGCCCGGCCGCGGCCATCGAGCAGGCCACGCCCACCTCGCCCTGGCAGCCGACCTCGGCGCCGGAGATGCTGGCGTTTTCCTTGTAGAGGATGCCCACGGCCGATGCGGTGAGCAGGAAGTCGAACACGCCCTGTTCGTTCGATCCGGGGATGAAACGATCATAGTAGCGCAGCACCGAGGGCAGGATGCCGGCCGCGCCGTTGGTCGGAGCGGTCACCACGCGGCCGCCGGCGGCGTTTTCCTCGTTGACCGCCAGCGCGTAGAGGTTGACCCAGTCGAGCGTGGTCAGCGGGTCGCGCATCGCCGCTTCCGGGCGCGAGGACAGCTCTTCGTACAGCGCAGGTGCGCGGCGCGAGACGTGCAGGCCGCCGGGCAGGGTGCCGGTCTGGCGGATGCCGCGCTGGATGCACGACTGCATCGCCTCCCAGATCTCGCGCAGCCCGGCCTTGATCTCGTCCTCGCTGCGCCAGGACTTCTCGTTGGCCATCATCAGCTGCGCGATCGTCAGTCCGTTGTCGCGCGCCTGCGCCAGCAGTTCGTTGCCGCTGTTGAAGGGGTAGGGCACCGGCGTGGTGTCGGCGACGATGCGGTCCTCGGCCGCCTCGTCCTGGTTGACCACGAAACCGCCGCCCACCGAGTAGTAATCGCGCGTGGCTACCACCGCGTCGTCGGCATCAAAGGCGGTGAAGCGCATGCCGTTGGTGTGGTAGGGCAGCTTCTGGCGCTTGTTCATCACCATGTCGCGCTTTTCGTCGAAGGCGACCGCGTGCCTGCCGCCGAGCAGCACGCGCTTCTCGCCGCGGATGCGCTCGAGCGCGGCGGGGATGATGTCCGGGTCGATCAGGTTCGGCAGCTGGCCTTCCAGGCCCATCAGCACGGCCTTGTCGGTGCCGTGGCCGCGGCCGGTCAGGGCCAGTGAACCGAACACCTCCGCGCGGATGCGCGTCACTTCCTGCAGCCGGCCGGATTCGTCCAGCCAGTGCTCGACGAAACGCGCCGCGGCGCGCATCGGCCCGACGGTGTGCGAGGAACTCGGACCGATGCCGATCTTGTAGAGGTCGAAGGTGCTGACGGCCATGGGGCTATTCTATGCCGCCGCCCCCCGTTTGAGCTGTTCCACGCCATGAATGCAACTTCCCGCCTGCAGCCGGCCGTGCAGCCGGCTTTGCAACTGATCCAGCGCGACGACTGTCCGCTGTGCGACCAGGCCCTGGCCGTGCTGGCCGCGGCGCGCGCGCCGGAGTTGGAAAGCGTCTGGATCGACGACGTGGATGAACTGGAAGCCGCGTACGGGATGCGGGTTCCGGTGCTGCGTGATACGGTCACCGGAGCAGAGTTGGACTGGCCATTCGATGCGGACCGCGTCCGCGCCTGGTTGTCGCGGGCGCAATAGGGGTACGCCCTAGTCCCGGCCCCGAAGCCGCGGCGACGATACTGGCCCCGTCCACGGCAGCGTATCGCCGCGCCAGGAACTCGACCAATGCGAAAACTCCTTCCCGCCATCCTATTGGGCATGATCCTCATGAACAGCAGCCACGCCGACGACGGCATCCATACCCCCGAAAAGGGCAGCACCGAGCGCGAGCAGCTCCTCGACGCGGCGCGCGCGCCGGTGCAGAAGAAGCTGGGGCGCGACGACGTGCGCTTCGAAGTCGAACAGATCCGCGCCGGCGACGGTTGGGCGTTCGTGTACGTGCGCATGCTCAATGCCGACGGTAGCGTCATCGACTACGCCGGCACGCCGCTGGCGGATGCCGCGAAGCAGGGCTACGTCTCGCCCGACTACGTCGCCCTGCTGCAGCAGGCGGACGGCGAGTGGCAGCTGCGCGCCGACGCCATCGGCCCCACCGACATGGTGTGGCTGGCGTGGCCGGAGAAGTACGGCGTCGAGCACGAGCTGTTCGAAGACTGACGGCGCCCGAGGGCACCCAGGGCCGTAGGTCGGGGCTACGCCCCCGACGCCCCGCGACGTTGGGATCACGCCAAAAGCCGTCGGGGATGTAACCCCGACCTACGCCGATGTAGCCGGTGCTTCCGGCGGAGCCGTAGGTCGGGGCTACGCCCCCGACGCCCCGCGCGGCAAACAAAAACGGACGGTTGCGTGCGCAACCGTCCGCAAGTGGCCCGGGGGGCCGGGCCGGCAGGCAGTGGCGATGGGGGTGCGCCGCTGCCTGCCATGACGCGAAGGCTCAGGGGGGCGACAGGTAGTAGGCGTTGCCGTACGGGTTGCCGTAGCTCACCTGCTGCGAGCCGTCGGGGTTGATGTTGTTCGACCCGATCAGCTTGATGTCGCCGTTGTTGTTGCTGGCCACCAGCTCGACGTGGCCGCCGTAGTTGAGGATGCACACGTCACCCGGCTTGGCCTGCGATGCGGGCACCACCGTCCAGCCCTCGGCCTGGAGCCTGCTGGAGGTGCCGGCCACGGTGTTGTCGTGCCAGTTGATCAGGCCCGCGTCCTGCAGCACGGCGGTGACGAAGTTGGCGCAGTTGACGTCGTTGGGCACCCATGACTCCATCGGCAGCTCGCCGCTGACCTTCAGGTCGCCGGCGTTGCGGCCCAGGAACTGCTCGGCGATGCCCACCACGCTGCCGTTGCCGGCGCCCGGCGTGCCGGAGGTTCCGGACGTGCCTGAAGTCCCGGAGGTGCCGGAAGTTCCGGAAGTCCCGGAAGTCCCGGACGTACCGCCGCCGCCCGGCAGGTTCAACTGCTGGCCTGGATAGATCAGGTTCGGATTGCCGACCTGCGGGTTGGCGTTGATCAGCGCCGACAGCGGAACGCCGTGGCTGGCGGCGATGCCGGACATGGTGTCGCCGCTGCGCACGCTGTAGCTGCCGCCGCCGTCGCCGGACAGGTTGATCGACTGGCCCGGGTAGATCAGGTTCGGGTTGCTGATCTGCGGATTGGCCGAGATCAGCGCATCGAGCGACATGTTGTTGGCCGCGGCGATGCCGGACAGGGTGTCGCCGGAGCGCACCGTGTAGCTGGCGCCGTTGCCGGGATTGCTGCCGGTGTCGCCGCCGTCGCCCGGATCGGAGGGCTTGTCGGGAACGGTCGAGCCGCCCTCGTCGATGTTGCCGTCCACGCGCCCGCGCACCGCATCGGAGGCCTCGCCCGCGGTGACGCGGCCGTCGCCGTTGCTGTCCAGGCCGCTGTTCCACTGGTATTCGATGCTGCCGCTGGACCACAGGGTCGAGTTGGGATCGGACTTCGGCGAGCCGTACAGCACCGAGGTATACACGCCCTCGAGCGTGGACAGGTTGCCGTTGCCCGCGCCGGCGCGCTCCATGAAGTACTGCTCGACGTACTGCAGCTGCTCCACCGAGCTCATCTGCGCCAATGCGGCGGTGCTGGTTCCCAGGCCGGCGGCCGTGTTCGGCATGAACTGGATCAGGCCGGTCGCGCCGCTGCCGGCGTTGTTGGCCTGCGCCGGCGAGAAGCTGCCGCCGGTCTCGAAGCTCATCACCGCCATCAGGTACTCGGGCTTGGTGCCGAGCCGGGCGGCCATGGCCTCGACTTCGTTGATGAATTCCGGGGTGACGTTGGGGTTGCCCTCGACGCCGGAAATCCGGTTGTAGTCGAACTCGCCGTTGGCCGGCGACACGTCGGTCGCAGGGGCAGCCGGGCCGTTGGCCGCATCGGCGGGGCCCGCATTGCCGCCGGGGATGTCGATGCTGTCGCCGGGATAGATGAGGCCGGGATTGCTGATCTGCGGATTGGCCGCCAGCAGTGCGGCCAGGGAAACGCCGTTCTGCCTGGCGATGGCCGACAGCGTGTCGCCGTGCTGGACGGTGTGGCTGTTCTGCGGGGTATTCGCGGCAACGTTGCTGTTGGAATTGACGGCTGAGACGCTCATCGGGGCTCCTTGGCATTCGCGGGAGTGAAGCCGAGCTCCCCCCGGGGCTCGAGTTGCCAAGGATTTCAGCACTGGCATACGGTGCCGGCCATACGGGGCGTGCCCTACCTAGGGTCGCTCCCGGGTTGAGGATGGATGTGGGCGGGAAAGGGCCGGCGAGCGTCACGGATTGCATGTCGACCGAGTCGGAAAGCCCTTCTCCTGCGCAGCGGGAGAAGGGCTAAGCGTTCCTGCTGGAGGAGAAACGCCCGAGGTTTCCTGCCGCGCGGGCTATTGGGCAGGCTTCAGCACCACCCGTGTGCTCACCGCCACTTCGTTCGGGATCGCATCGGTGTCCGCCCAGTCGCCGCCGCCGACGCCGAAGTCCAGGCGCTTCACCGTCGCCTTGCCCGCCAGCACCGGCGCCGCGCCCGGGGTCCAGGTGAAGGTCAGCGTCACCGGCTTGCTCACGCCGCGCAGTTCCAGGGTGCCGTCGGCGGCATAGCGGTCGTCGCCGAGGCTGCGGAAATTCGTCGCGCTGTAGTGCGCCTGGGCGAACCTCGCCACGTTGAAGAAATCCGCGCTGCGCAGGGTGTCGTCGCGGTCGTTGTTGCCGGTGTCCGTGCCGGCCAGGGGGATGGTGACGTCGAGTTTCGAGCCGGACAGGTCGGCCGGGTCGAAGCTGAGCCGGGTCGAGAAGCCGGGGAAGGTGCCGGTGAACACTTCGCCGTCGTACTTGGTGGCGAATGCCAGCGTGGAGCCGGCCGCCTGCACGTAGTCGGCGGCGCCAGCGGGTGCGGCGACCATCAGGGCAACGAGGCTGGCGGCGACGGCGGCGGGGGTGGTGAGCTTGCGGGACATGGGGGGCTCCTGTGGATTCGTCTCGTTGTGTCGTCGTAGGTCGGGGCTATGCCCCCGACACCGGGGAAAGCAAAAAAGCCCGGGTCGGTTGGTTGCCGGGGTGTCGGGGGCGTAGCCCCGACCTACGTAAGCCTGCGGCCACCGCGCAACACGGAACGCCGTAGGTCGGGGCTACGTCCCCGACGGCTTTTGATCTTTCCGCGGCAGCATGCGGGTCAGCGTGGCGTCATTCTGGAACATGTGGTGGTAGAACGCCGCCGATGCATGCATCACCACCAGCGCCACCAGCACCCAGAACAGCAGTTCGTGCGCATCGTTGGACAGTTCGGCCAGGCCTTCGTTCGGCGCCGACAGCTTCGGCATGTCCACCAGTCCGTACCAGTGGAACGGGCGCAGGCCGCTGGCCGAGTCGTACAGCCAGCCCGACAGCGGCATCGCCAGCAGCAGCGCGTACAGCAGGAAGTGGGTTATCGACGCGATCCGCAGCTGCCAGGTCGGCGTGCCCGCCACCGGCTTCGGCGTGCCCGCGTACAGCCGCCAGGCGATGCGCACCAGCACCAGCGCCAGTACCGCGATGCCGGTCGACTTGTGCATCGTGTACACCCAGAAATACTTCGGCGTCTTCGGCAACTCGCCCATGGTCAGGCCGACGATGGCCAGCACCAGCACCAGCAGCACGATCAGCCAGTGCAGCAGCTGGCTCACCGGGCCCCAGCGGTCGGCGGTGTTCTTCCAGGTCATGGCGTCGGATCCTGCGTCGTTGCGGGAGTGGTTTCGGGA
>DATCYC010000107.1:0-1803 GCA_036570525.1 Luteimonas sp. | reverse complement strand
CAGCTGCCGGGCGGGCAGGGCGGCAGCAGCGGCGGCCAGCGCGAGTTCATCCCGGTGCTGGCGCGCGCGGCGGTCGCGGTGGGCGTATCCGGTCTTTTCATGGAAACCCATCCGAAGCCGGAAGAAGCGCTCAGCGACGGTCCCAACGCGTGGCCGCTGCCGAAGATGCGCGCGTTGCTCGAAACCCTGCTCGAACTCGACCGCACCACCAAGAAGAACGGCTTCATCGAAATGGCATAGCCGCGTGCCGCCCGCCATCATGCGGCGCGCAAACGGCTTTCCGCCACGGATGAACACGGATCACACGGATACGGGAAACCAACACAAAAGCTTTATCCGTGCCCATCCGTGAAAATCCGTGGCCGAACAGCTTTCCCCAACCACAACCGATACGACGAGACAAATGACCAGCATCGCCAGGATCCACGCCCGCGAAATCCTCGACTCCCGTGGCAACCCCACGCTCGAAGCCGAAGTCACGCTTGCCGATGGCAGCTTCGGTCGCGCGATGGTGCCTTCCGGAGCTTCCACCGGTTCGAAGGAGGCGGTCGAACTGCGCGATGGCGACAAGACCCGTTACCTGGGCAAGGGCGTGCTGAAGGCCGTGGAGAATGTCAACGAGACGATCGCGCAGGCGCTGCAGGGCTTCGACGCTGATGACCAGGTTGCGCTCGACAAGCGCCTGATCGACCTCGACGGCACCGAGAACAAGGGCCGCCTGGGCGCCAACGCGCTGCTGGGCGTTTCACTTGCCAACGCGCACGCGGTGGCGGCGTCGAAAAAGCTGCCGCTGTGGAAGCTGCTGGCGGGCGACCGTGCACCGGTGCTGCCGGTGCCGATGATGAACATCATCAACGGCGGCGCCCATGCCGACAACAATGTCGACCTGCAGGAGTTCATGGTGCTGCCGGTGGGCTTCGATTCGTTCTCCGATGCGCTGCGCGCGGGCACCGAAATCTTCCATGCGCTGAAATCCGTGCTCAAGGGCCACGGCCTTTCCACCGCGGTCGGCGACGAAGGCGGTTTTGCGCCCGACCTGCGCAGCAACGTCGAGGCGCTCGACACCATCCTCGAAGCCATCGGCAAGGCCGGCTACCACGCCGGCGAGGACGTGCTGCTGGGCCTGGACGTGGCGAGCACCGAGTTCCACGAGAACGGCAAGTACCACCTGGTCGGCGAGGGCAAGCGCCTGACCAGCGAGCAGTTCGTCGATTTCCTCGCCGGCTGGTGTGATGAATACCCGATCGTCACCATCGAGGATGGCATGGGCGAGGACGACTGGGATGGCTGGGCGCAGCTGACCGCGCGCCTTGGCAAGAAGGTGCAGCTGGTCGGCGACGACCTGTTCGTCACCAACCCGCGCATCTTCAAGGAAGGCATCGAGCGCGGCGTGGGCAACGCGATCCTGGTCAAGGTCAACCAGATCGGCACGCTCACCGAAACCCTGGAAGCGATCGCCATGGCCGACGCGGCCAACTACGCGGCGGTGATCTCGCACCGCTCCGGCGAAACCGAGGACACCACCATCGCCGACATCGCCGTGGCCACCACCGCCACCCAGATCAAGACCGGCTCGCTGTGCCGCAGCGACCGCGTGGCCAAGTACAACCAGCTGCTGCGCATCGAGCAGGCGCTGGGCGCCGATGCGCGCTACGCCGGCCGCGACGCGTTCGTGTCGCTGAAGCGCTGACGGAACCGACCGGTGCGCGTGCTGCGGATCACGGCGCTGGTACTGCTCGCGCTGCTGGCGTGGTTGCAGTACCGGCTGTGGTTCGGGCACGGCGGCGCCGGCGACGTGCGCGC
>DATCYC010000106.1:0-2195 GCA_036570525.1 Luteimonas sp. | reverse complement strand
ACGCCGCGGCGGATCGCGTGCACGAACTGGCCGATGCCGATCGACGCCGAATCGCCGTCGCCCGACACGCCCAGGTAGATCAGCTCGCGGTTGGCGAGGCTGGCGCCGGTCAGCACCGAGGGCATGCGCCCGTGCACGGTGTTGAAGCCGTGCGACTGGCCGAGGAAGTAGTCCGGCGTCTTGCTGCTGCAGCCGATGCCCGACAGCTTGGCGACGCGGTGCGGCTGGATGTCCAGCTCCCAGCAGGCCTGGATGATCGCCGCCGAGATCGAGTCGTGGCCGCAGCCCGCGCACAGCGTGCTGATCTTGCCCTCGTAGTCGCGCCTGGTGAAGCCGATGGCGTTGCAGCCGAGCGAGGGGTGGTGGAGTTTTGGTTTGGCGAGGTAGGTCATGCCACTTTCTCCCGCTGCACCGCCGACCCCGGGTGCGCACCGATCGCCCCGGCAATGAACCGCGCCGTGATCGGCGTGCCGTCGTAGTGCAGCACCGCGACCAGCCGCGCCGGATCGATTCCGAATTCGTTGACCAGCAGGCTGCGCAGCTGTCCGTCGCGGTTCTGCTCGACCACGAACACCGACTCGTGCGCGTCGATGAACCCGCGCACCGACTCCGGAAACGGAAACGCGCGGATGCGCAGCGTGTCGACCGCGATGCCGTCGGCCTGCAGGCGCTCGATCGCCTCGGCCATCGCCGGGCTGGTGGAACCGTAGAAGATCACCCCGTGCCGCGCCTGCGTCCCGGCCCGGGATTCGGCAGGCTGCGGCACCAGCGCTTTCGCGGTGTCGAACTTCTGCAGCAGCCGCTGCATGTTGTAGACGTAGTCGGCGCCGCGCTCGGAGTACTGCGCCTGCGGGTTGCGCGACGTGCCGCGGGTGAAATACGCCCCCTTGTCGGGATGCGTGCCCGGCCAGGTGCGCCAGGGGATGCCGTCGCCGTCGACATCCTTGTAACGCGCGAACTCGGCGCCCGCCTCCAGCTGCTCCGCGGTCATGACCTTGCCGCGGTCATAGGTGCGCGCGTCGTCCCACGCGAACGGCGCGCACAGGCGCTGGTTCATGCCGATGTCCAGGTCGCTCATGACGAATACCGGCGTCTGCAGCCGGTCGGCAAGGTCGAACGCGGCCGCGGCAAACTCGAAGCATTCGCGCGGATCCTCCGGGAACAGCAGCACGTGCTTCGTATCGCCGTGCGAAGCGTACGCGCAGGCCAGCACGTCGGACTGCTGGGTGCGAGTGGGCATGCCGGTCGACGGCCCGCCACGCTGCACGTTGAGGATCGTCACCGGGATCTCGGCGAAGTACGCCAGGCCGATGAATTCGTTCATCAGCGACACGCCCGGGCCGGCGGTGGTGGTGAACGCGCGCGCGCCGTTCCAGCCGGCGCCGACGACCATGCCGATCGATGCGATCTCGTCCTCGGCCTGGATCACCGCGAAGCGCGCCCTGCCCTGCTCGTCGACGCGGTACTTCTGGCAGTACTTCTGGAAGGCCTCGGCCAGCGACGACGACGGCGTGATCGGATACCACGCGCACACGGTGGCCCCGCCGTAGACGCAGCCCAGCGCGGCGGCGGCGTTGCCTTCGACGAAGATCCGGTCGCCGACCGCGTCGGCCTTGCGCACCCGCAGCCCGATCGGGTGCGACAGGTGCTCCATGACCCAGCCGCGGCCCAGGTGCAGCGCCTCGACGTTCGGCGCCAGCAGCTTCGGCTTGGTCTTGTACTGCTCGCCGATCAGCGCCTCGACCACCGCCGGGTCGATGTCGAGCAACGCGCCCAGGGCGCCGATGTACATGATGTTCTTGAACAGCTGGCGCTGGCGGGGGTCGTCCCAGGTGGCGTTGGCGACCTGCGTCAGCGGTACGCCGATGACGGTGACGTCGTCGCGGAACTTCGACTTCGGCATCGGCTTGCTGTTGTCGTGGAACAGGTAGCCGCCGGGCTCGATCTCGGCCACGTCGGCGTCCCAGGTCTGCGGGTTCATCGCCACCATCAGGTCGACGCCGCCGCGACGGCCGAGCCAGCCGCGTTCGGACACGCGCACTTCGTACCAGGTCGGCAGGCCCTGGATGTTGGACGGGAAGATGTTGCGCGGGCTGACCGGCACGCCCATGCGCAGGATGGCCTTGGCGAACAGCTCGTTGGCCGACGCCGAGCCGGAACCGTTGACGTTGGCGAACTTGACGACGAAGTCGTTG
>DATCYC010000105.1:0-2847 GCA_036570525.1 Luteimonas sp. | reverse complement strand
CAGAGTACGCCGGGCGCGACCTTTGCCAGCGTTCGTGGTTCGTTGCCCAGTGCAAGGGCGAACAGCACGATTACGAGGAGGGCGAACAGGGCGGGTTGCAGGGCGTCGCCGCGGCGGCGCCAGAGGAGGCGGAGGTCGCGGGTGACTAGTGCTTTTGCCGATGACCAGATCATCGCGGTTCGCTCCCGCGAGGTGATGTGAACATCAAAGGCTTTCGCGCCGCGACGGCGCGAGCCACCTTTCTTTGCTTGTGCAAAGAAACCTGGCGCAAAGAAAGCACACCCCGCCTTCGCGCCCGGTGCGTTGCACCGGGTTCGCGGAGCCGGCGGGATTTTCCGAAGGGGCATCCTGCCCCTGCGGAAAACGCTGCACATCCATGTGCAGCGCCCTTCGGGTCTGATCCGCCGGCTCCGCCGCTACGGAGGGGGCCCGGGAAGGCAAGAGCCGGAGCAAAGTCAAAAGCACGATCAAAGTCAAAGGCACGATCAAATGCAAACACTGCAATGCCGACAGTTGCACCAACTTGGCGTTCCTGGCGGCGGCTCATGGCTGCTTCCCCAGCTCCAGCAGGCTTGTGCGCACCGGTGGTGCGGCGTAGGCGCCGTGGGTGGTGACCAGGGTGGCGCCGCCTTCGCGCAGGTGTGCCTGCACCATGCGGTTGACCAGTTCGATGCCGCCCAGGTCGAGGTTGGCGTAGGGTTCGTCGAGCAGCCACAGCGGTGCCGGTGACAGCCACAGCCGGGCCAGCGACAGGCGCTTCTTCTGTCCGGCGGACAGCTGTCGCGCCAGGGCGTCCTCGTAACCGCCGAGACCGACCACCGCCATCGCACCCTCGGGCGATTGGCTGCCGCGGCGGCCGTGCAGGCCGCACAGGAAGTCGAGGTTTTCCAGCGCGGAGAGGTCGGCCTTCAGCGCCGGCAGGTGGCCCAGGTAGGCCAGCGTGGCCGCGCGCGAGGCCGGCGAAGTCAGCTGGCCGTGGATGGCGATGCTGCCTGTCTCGACCGCCAGCAATCCGGCCAGCACGCGCAGCAGGGTGGTCTTGCCGGCGCCGTTGTCGCCCTGCACCAGCAGCGCTTCGCCGGCGGCCACGTCGAAATCCAGCGGCCCGAACACGCGCGTCTCGTTGCGTGCGAACGACAGGTCGCGCACGGAGAGCAGGGACGGTTCGGCGGGGTTGGTGCTGGGCATGCAGACGGCCTGGGCGGATCGCCGTTGGGCAATCGTGCGAAGGCCGCATGCTACCGATTCGACAGGCGGGGGTCCAAGCCGGGGAATACACGCGGCGACGAAGTGCGGACGCAGCCGCGTCAGTGGGCAGCAGGTTCCGTCCGCAGCCAGTCGATGTGTTCGTCGTCGCCGAACTCGGCGGGACGGCCGGCGTCCACGCGCAGGCGGCCTGCCTGCCCGTATGTCCACCACAGCGTTCCGAGCTGCCCGTACTTGCGCGACAGCGCATCGAACCGGTCCAGGGTCATCCCCATCACCACCCAGCCCGGTTCGCGCCAGCTGCGATTGAGCGCGGACCCGAACGCGGGCAGGAAAGGCAGGCCGGTGGCGGCCAGGTCGTCGCGCAGCGCGCGGTCGGCGTCGCGGTTGACCGCTTCGGTGCATTCGACCGAACGCGGGTTCCACGCCGAAAGCATGCCGAAGGTCCCGCGATCGGGATAAAGCAGTTCGAGTGCGGGCGCCTGCAGGCCGATGTGCAGTTCGTGCCAATCGCCGTCGTGCTGCCAGCGGTAGTCGGCGGCCAGGTAGGCGCGAACCAGTTCGGAGATCGTTGCATGGACGGTGTCGGCAGGCAGTGTCGTCATCGCCAGGTTTATCCAGGTTGCGCGTGTCCGTACACTTCCGGCAACGCCATTCGCGTTGTTGTCGGACAGGTTGAAAGTATGGCCCATATCGAAACCAAATTGCCGAAGGTCGGCACCACCATCTTTACCGTCATGTCGCAGCTCGCCGCCGAGCATGGCGCGGTCAACCTCGGGCAGGGGTTCCCTGATTTTTCCGTACCGGGGCGTCTGGTCGATGAGCTCGATCGTGCGATGCGCGACGGCCACAACCAGTACGCGCCGATGACCGGCATCCCGCCGCTGCGCAACGCGATCACGACCAAGACACAACGCGTCTACGGCCACAGACCGGACACGGACACCGAGATCACCGTTACCAGCGGCGCGACCGAGGCGATCTTCAACGCCATCCACGCAGTCGTGCGTGCCGGCGACGAGGTGATCATGCTCGACCCGGCCTACGACTGCTACGAGCCGGCGATCGACCTGGCCGGCGCGCGCGCGGTGCACGTGCCGCTGGACCCGGCCACCTTCGCGCCGGACTGGCAGCGGGTGAAGGACGCGATCACGCCCAGGACGCGGATGCTGATGATCAACAGCCCGCACAATCCGTCCGGGGCGATGCTGTCGGCCGCGGACATGGACACCGTCGCCGGCCTGCTGCGCGACACCGGCATCTTCCTGCTGTCGGACGAGGTCTACGAACACATCATCTTCGACGGCGCGCGCCACGAGTCGGCGCTGCGTCATCCCGAGCTGCGCGAGCGTGCGTTCGTGATCTCCAGCTTCGGCAAGACCTACCACTGCACCGGCTGGAAGGTCGGCTACTGCATCGCGCCGCCGGCTTTGTCCGCGGAATTCCGCAAGGTCCACCAGTACAACGTGTTCTGCACCTTCGCGCCGGCGCAGCACGCGTTCGCCGAGATGCTCGACGCCGAGCCGGAGCACTACGAGCAACTGGGCGCGTTCTACGAGGCCAAGCGCGACCGCTTCCGCGAACAGCTGCTGGGCACGAAGTTCAGGCCGCTGCCGGTGCCGGGCGGGTATTTCCAGCTGG
>DATCYC010000104.1:0-2414 GCA_036570525.1 Luteimonas sp. | reverse complement strand
CTACCCTTCCCGTTCAGGCAGCTTCACCGGAGTCCAGTGATGAGCATCGCGCTTCCCTTCGTCGCCTTCCTCCTCGCCGGCGCATTCGCCGCCTACCACCGCCTGCGCCTGGCCTGGTGGGCGGCGATCACCGCCACCCTGCTGGTCGGCTGCTGGCTGCTGGGGGCCAACCCGGTCGCCACCGTGATTGCCGGCGCGCTGACGGCGCTGATCGCCTTGCCGCTGCTGATCCCCGCCATCCGCAAGCCGCTGATCACCGCGCCTCTGCTGAAGTTCTACCGCAGGATCCTGCCGCCGCTGTCGCAGACCGAGCGCATCGCACTGGAGTCGGGTTCGGTGGGCTTCGAGGGCGAGCTGTTCTCGGGCGACCCGGACTGGGACCAGCTGCTGTCGCAGCCGGCGCCGAAGCTCACCGACGAGGAGCAGGCCTTCCTCGACGGCCCGGTCGAGGATCTGTGCAGGCAGATCAACGACTGGGAGATCACCCACGTCCACGCCGACCTGCCGCCGGCGCTGTGGGACTTCATCAAGCAGCACAAGTTCTTCGGCATGATCATCCCGAAGGAGTACGGCGGCCTGGGCTTCTCCGCGCTGGCGCACCACAAGGTGATCCAGAAGATCTCCTCGGTATCGAGCGTGGTCAGCTCCACGGTCGGCGTGCCCAACTCGCTCGGCCCGGGCGAACTGCTGGTGCACTACGGCACGCAGGAGCAGAAGGACCATTACCTGCCGCGCCTGGCCGACGGCCGCGAAGTGCCCTGCTTCGGCCTGACCGGCCCGTTCGCCGGCTCCGACGCGACCTCGATCCCCGACTACGGCATCATCTGCCAGGGCGAGTGGAACGGCGCCAGCGTGCTCGGCATCAAGCTCACCTTCGACAAGCGCTACATCACCCTGGCGCCGGTGGCGACGATCATCGGCCTGGCCTTCCGCCTGTATGACCCGGACGGCCTGATCGGCGACACCAGCGACATCGGCATCACCATCGCGCTGGTGCCGCGCGACACCGACGGCGTGGACATCGGCCGCCGCCACTTCCCGCTCAACTCGCCGTTCCAGAACGGCCCGATCCACGGCCGCGAGGTCTTCATCCCGCTCAGCCAGCTGCTTGGCGGCGAGGACTACGCCGGCAAGGGCTGGCAGATGCTCAACGAGCAGCTGTCGATCGGCCGCTCGATCACCCTGCCCTCGACCGCCAGCGGCGGCGCCAAGATGGGCGCGATCGCGACCGGCGCCTATGCGCGCATCCGCAAGCAGTTCGGCCTGTCGATCGGCCGCTTCGAAGGCGTCGAGGAAGCGCTGGCGCGCATCGCCGGCAAGGCCTACGCGATCAGCGCGCTGTCGCAGGCCACGGCGATGGCGGTCGACCGCGGCGAGACCCCGGCGGTGCCGTCGGCGATCGCCAAGTACCACTGCACGACGATGGCGCGCGAGGTGTCGAGCGACGTGATGGACGTGCTCGGCGGCAAGGGCATCATCCTCGGGCCACGCAACTTCGCCGGCCGTAGCTGGCAGGCGGCGCCGATCGCGATCACGGTCGAAGGCGCCAACATCATGACCCGCAGCCTGCTGATCTTCGGCCAGGGCGCGATCCTGTGCCATCCGTGGGTGCTCAAGGAAATGAAGGCGGCGCAGGACCCGGACGAGAAGGCCGGGCTGGAGGAGTTCGATCGCAACCTGTTCGGCCACATCGGCTTCGCGATCTCCAACGCGGTGCGCTCGTTCTGGTTCGGCCTGACCGGCGCGAAGATCGGCAAGGCGCCGGGCGACGACTACACCCGCCGCTACTTCCGCAAGCTCGACCGCTATTCGGCGAACCTGGCATTGATCGCCGATGCCTCGATGCTGCTGCTCGGCGGCAAGCTCAAGTTCAAGGAGTCGCTGTCCGGGCGCCTGGGCGACGTGCTCAGCCACCTGTACATGACCAGCGCGATGCTCAAGCGCTACAAGGACGAAGGCTGCCCGGTGGGCGACCAGCCGCTGCTGGCGTGGGCGTTCCACGACTCCGTGCACCGCACCGAACTCGCCCTGTCCGCGGCGCTGCGCAACTACCCGATCCGCCCGGTTGGCTGGCTGCTTTGGGCACTGGTATTCCCCTGGGGCCGCCGCGCGCAGGCGCCCAGCGACCGCCTCGGCCATCGCGCCGCAGCCTTGCTGATGGCTCCGAACGAAGCGCGCGACCGCCTCGCCCGCGGCGTGTTCACCACCCCGTGCGAGAACAACCCGGCCGGCCGCATCGACAGCTACCTGGCCAAGGCCATTGCCGCCGAGCCCGTGGAGCGCAAGTTCCTCAAGGCGCTGAAGAACAGCGACATCGAGGCGCTGGACTTCTCCACGCAGCTCGACGAGGGCGTGCGCGAGGGCTGGATCACCGCCGACGAGCGCGTGCAGCTCGAGGAGCTGCGCACGCTGAC
>DATCYC010000103.1:0-2595 GCA_036570525.1 Luteimonas sp. | reverse complement strand
GTCGCTGGACCTGGACTTCAATCCCTACACCACCCAGATCGAGCCGCACGACTGCGTGGCCGAGATCTGCGACGTGCAGCGGCGCATCGACACCATCTGCATCGACCTGTGCCGCGACATCTGGGGCTACATCTCGCTGGGATACTTCAAGCAGGCGGTCAAGGCCGGCGAAGTGGGCAGCTCGACCATGCCGCACAAGGTCAACCCGATCGACTTCGAGAACGCCGAAGGCAACTTCGGCATCGCCAGCGCGCTATTCGACCATTTCGCGGTCAAGCTGCCGATCAGCCGCTGGCAGCGCGATCTCACCGACTCCACCGTGCTGCGCGCACTGGGCACCGGCTTCGGCCACGCGCTGATCGGTCATGACGCCCTGCTGCGCGGGCTGGGCAAGCTTTCGGTCAATCCCGAACGCCTGGCCGCCGACCTCGACGCATCCTGGGAAGTCCTCGCCGAAGCCGTGCAGACCGTCATGCGCCGCCACGGCCTGCCCAATCCCTACGAGCAACTCAAGGCGCTCACCCGCGGCCAGGGCATCACGGAAGCCTCGATGCGCGAGTTCATCGCCTCGCTCGACCTGCCCGAGGACGACCGGCAGCGGCTGCTGGACATGACGCCGGGCAGCTACACCGGCCTGGCCGGGGCGCTGGCCAAGGCTGTGTGATGGCGACGACCGGCGACGCCAGCGCGTTTCCGGGCGGCGACGGCTTCGCCCAGGGTGTGGTCGAAATCGTCGGTCCGGACCTCGACCGGTCGCTGGACTTCTACCTGTTGCTGGGCTTCGAGCTGCTTCGGCGGAGCGAGGGCTTCGCAGTCGTCCATTGGCAGGGGCAGCGGCTGTTCCTCGCCGAAAATCCGGACGCGCCGACGACACCACGCTGGACCAACCTGCGAATCATGGTCGAAGACGTGGATGCGCTCTGGCACCGGATCCGGGCACTGGGCATCTCCCCGACGCATGCGATCGGAAACCGGTTCTACGGCCTGCGCGATTTCACCCTGGCCGATCCTTCCGGCTTCGAGATCCGCTTCGCGCAGGCGCTCGCGTGAACCCGGCGACCGGCCCGCACCGCGGTCCCCGATAGCGCTTCCACGCGACGCTCAGGCAGCCGTCGCGCGATTGGCGCGACAATGGGCGTCCGACGACTCCCGGACCCCCGAATGCCCAGCCCCCGCACCGCCCCGCCCGTCGAGGTCAACGGCTCCGCGAAGCAGCCGCTGGGCATGCCCGCGGCCGACTTCCTGCGCGATTACTGGCAGAAGAAGCCGCTGCTGATCCGCAACGCGCTCCCCGGCTTCGTCTCGCCGATCGAACCCGAGGACCTCGCCGGCCTGGCCTGCGAGGACGCCGCGCTGTCGCGCCTGGTCCGGCACGATCGCGAGCGCGACGCCTGGACCGTCCGCCACGGCCCGTTCCGGGAGGAGGAATTCCCCGGCCTCGGCGACCGCGACTGGACATTGCTGGTGCAGGACGTCGACAAGTGGGACGCCGACATCGCCGCGCTGCTGCCGAAGTTCGATTTCCTGCCGCGCTGGCGCATCGACGACGTGATGGTCAGCTTCGCCGCCACCGGCGGCTCGGTCGGTGCGCACGTCGACCAGTACGACGTGTTCCTGCTGCAGGCGCTCGGCCACCGGCGCTGGCAGGTCGACACGCGGGACGACCCGCCGCTGCACTTCCGCAAGGATGCCGAGATCAGGCTGCTGCAGCGATTCACCCCGAGCCACGACTGGGTGCTGGCCCCCGGCGACATGCTCTACCTGCCACCAAGCGTGCCGCACCACGGCGTGGCCGAGGATCCATGCCTGACGTTCTCGATCGGCATGCGCGCCCCGTCGTCGGCGGAGCTGCTGGGCGACTTCGTCGACACCCTGGCGGCTGAAGCGGACGACGGCCTGCGCTACGTGGACCCGGATCTCGCGCCGGCGAAGGACCCCAACGAGATCGACGCCGCGGCGATGCAGCGCGTGCTCGAGGCGCTCAACGCGCTGCGCATGAACGACCCCGACCGCCTCGGCGACTGGTTTGGCCGCTTCATCACCCTGTACCGCAGCGCCGGCCATGCCATGCCGGCCGACGAAAGCCGCTCGCGTATCGAGATCGAATGGGACCTGCAGCAGGGGCACGTGCTGCATCGCCACCCCTGGACGCGCATGGCCTGGCGGCGAGCCGGCAAGGGCGCGCGGCTGTATGCGGGCGGCGAAACCCATGCCCTGCCCGTGCGCGACGCGCGCACCATCTCCGCCGCACCGAGCTTCGACGGCAGGGCCTACGCCGCGCTCTCGGACCGGGGCCGCGACGCGGTCTACGAGTTGCTGCTCGGCGGCCACTACCATCTCGTCGAACCCGACGGAGAAGCGTCGTGAACATCGCGCAGGCGCACGGGCCGTTCCGGGTGGAATCGGTCGCGTTCGCCGAAGCCGGCGACGAACTGCTCGCCGTGCGCGAAGCGGTGTTCGTGGTGGAGCAGAACGTTCCGGTCGAGGAAGAGCGCGACGCGCAGGACCCCCGGTGCCTGCACGCGATCGCGCGCGATCGCGCCGGCAGGCCGATCGGCACCGGCCGCCTGGTACCGCCAGCCGGCGACGGCGAGC
>DATCYC010000102.1:0-3708 GCA_036570525.1 Luteimonas sp. | reverse complement strand
TGTGCAAAGAAACCTGGCGCAAAGAAAGCACACCCCGCCTTCGCGCCCGGCGCGTTGCGCCGGGTTCGCGGAGCCGGCGGGATTTTCCGAGAGGGCATCCTGCCCCCGCGGAAAACGCCGCACATCCATGTGCGGCGCCCTGCGGGTCTTGTCCGCCGGCTCCGCCGCTACGGAGGGGCCCCGGAGATCAAGATCAACGGCAACAGCAACAGCAACAGCAACAGCCGCTTCACCGCCGCTTCACCATCGCGCCATCGTCCCGCCGCGCGCGGGAGCCATCGTTCAGCCCTCACCACGACGAGGGGAAGCAAGATGCGACTGGGTTTCAAGATCGTGATGGTGCTGGGCCTGACCCTGGCCATCCTGGTGCCGCTGACGATGATCCGCGGCGTCATCCACGAGCGCGAAGGCTACCGGGCCGAAGCGGTGGCCAAGGTGGCGCGCAGCACTGCCGGGCGGCAGTCGCTTGCCGGGCCGGTGCTGGTGGTGCCGTACCGCGAGCTGGTCGACGTGGTCGAGCGCGACAAGTACGGCGTCGAGCACACCGTGCAGCGCACCGAGCAGCGGCAGTGGGTGTTCTTCCCGAAGACGCTGGATGTCGGTGGCACCGTCGGACCGAAGATCCGGCGCAGCGGGCTGTACGAGGTGCGCGTGTACGAATGGCGGGGACACGCGGAGGCGGAGTTCGACGTGCGCATCCCCGCGGACGAAGATCCCGCACGCGGGCGCAGCATCGGCACGCCGTGGCTCGGCTATGCGATCGGTGACGTGCGCGGCCTGCGCGGCAAGCCGCGGCTGCGGGTGGACGGGCGCGACGTGCCGGTACTGCAGGGGCTGGACGAGGAGGGCGGCGACGGCGTGCACGCGAAACTGCCGGCGCCGCGCGCGGGCGCACGGCTGGAACTGAAGAGTCGCTTCGACTTCAACCTCGCCGGCACCGAGGCGCTGGACGTGGTGCCGCTGGGCGACAGCAACCACGTCGAGCTCGACTCGCCGTGGCCGCATCCGAGCTTCGTCGGCACGCTGTCGCCGGGCACGCTGGACGTGGGCGATGACGGCTTCAGTGCGCGCTGGGAGCTGCCGGCGCTGGCCGCGAACACGCAGGCGCAGTACCTGCGCGGGATCCGGAAGGACGGCAAGGGCGGCATGATGCGCGACGATGTCGATCGCATTTCGCTGCAGCTGATCGAACCGGTTGACGTCTACACGCAGGCCGACCGGGCGACCAAGTACGGGCTGCTGTTCGTGGCGCTGACCTTCGTCGGCTTCTTCATGTTCGAGTTGATCAAGCAGCTGCGCATCCACCCGATCCAGTACGGCCTGGTGGGCCTGGCGCTGGCGATCTTCTTCCTGCTGCTGGTCAGCCTGTCGGAGCACATCGAGTTCGGCTGGGCGTACCTGTGCGCGAGCGTCGCCTGCATCGGGCTGCTGGGCTTCTACCTCAGCGCCGTGCTGCACAGCGTGCTGCGCGGGCTGGGCTTCGCGACGATGCTGGCCACGCTTTACGCCGCGCTCTACGGGCTGCTGGTGTCGGAAGACAACGCGCTGGTGCTGGGCGCGGGCCTGCTGTTCGTGATCCTCGCCGCGATCATGGTGCTGACGCGCAAGGTGGACTGGTACCGGCTGTCGATCGCGAGCTGACGCCATGTGGGAGCGGCTGAAGCCGCTCCCACAACGGCCTTGTTTCAGCCGAACAGGCTCACGCCGGGCACCAGCCACAGCGACAGGCCCGCCAGCGCGGAGCCGATCGCGGTAGCGGCCAGCACGTCGCTGGGGTAGTGCAGGCCCAGCACAACGCGCGACGCGGCCACGCTGGCGGCGAACGGCAGCACCAGCCACGCCAGCGCCGGATAGTGCGCGACGGCCACCAGGCTGAAGGCCACCGCGTGCAGCGTATGCCCGGACGGGAAGCTGAACTCGTCCAGCGGCGCAATCCATGCGCGGATGCGCACGTCGGCGGCGAACGGACGCGGGCGCCGGGCCCAGCGCTTGATCGCCTTGTACAGCAGCAGCGCGACGGCGCCGGTGGCGGCCAGGTGCAGCGAAGCGAGAAGCCCCGCGTAGCCGTCGAACATGACCAGCACCGCCATCAGCACGTACCAGAACACGCCGTCGCCGAGCCGGCTGACGATGGCGAATGCGCGTCGCATTCCCGAACGCGCGCCGATGCGATTGACCCTCAGGCACCAGCCGGCGTCGCTGGCCAGCATGCGGTTACGCGGTGGCAGGGCGTGCATGTGCTTGGCTCCTTGCGAGGCCGGCGAGGATGTCGTCGAACGTGGCTGCCACGTCGTCCGGGCGCAGCCGCGCCACTGCGTCGCGCGCGGCGGTGCCCATGACGAAGCGCAGGTCGGCGTCGCTGCCGATGTGGCGCGTCGCGGCGATGAAGCCGTTTTCGTCGCCCAGGGCGATCGCCGCGCCGTGCGATCCGTCGCGCAGGTGCTCGCGGGTGGCGCCGTAGTCGAACGCCACCGTCGGCACGCCGCTGGCCATCGCCTCGAGCGTGACGTTGCCGAACGTCTCCGACAGGCTCGGGAACAGGAACAGGTCGGCGCTGGCGAAGTGGCGCGCCAGCGCTTCGCCGCGCTGCACGCCGCAGAAGATGAAGTCCGGGTGTTCGCGCTGCAGCTGCTCGCGTGCCGGGCCGTCGCCGACCCAGGCGAAGCGCGCGTCCGGCCGCACCCGCTGCAGTTCGCGGAACGCCCGCACCGCCAGCGGCAGGTTCTTCTCCGCGGCGATGCGGCCGACATGGATCGCCACCGGCGCGTCGCCGTGCGCGCCCCAGGCCTGGCGCAGGGGTTCGTTGCGGAATGCCGGGTGGAACTGGCGCGTGTCGACCGCGCGCGGCAGCAATTTCACGTTCTCGAAGCCGCCCTGGCCGAGGAAGTCGCGCAGCTCGCGCGTCGGCACCAGGGTGGCGTCGGCGAGGTTGTGGAAGTGGCGCATCCAGCGCAGTGCCACCGGCTGCAGGAACGCCGCGCCGTAATCACGCATGTAGCGGTCGAAGCGGGTGTGGAAACCGCTGGCGGCGGGAATCCCCAGCCGCCGCGCCGCGCGCAGTGCCGACCAGCCGAGCGGGCCTTCGGTGGCGACATAGATCGCGTCGGGGCGCTCGTCGCGCCACAGCTGCCGTAGCTGCCGAGTGGCGGGCAGGCCGAACTTCAGGCCCGGGTAGCGCGGCAGGTTGGCGCCGCGCACCAGCGTTTCGTCCGCTGCCGGCACCTGCCCGGGTACTTGCCGCGGCCGCACCAGCGACACCGCGTGGCCGCGTGCGCGCAACCCCTGTTCCAGGGCCAGCGCGGTCAGCGCCACTCCGTTGACCTCGGGAGGCCAGGTCTCGGTGACGATCGCGTAGCGCATCGCTGCCCCGTGGGTTGGCGGATGCGGGCATGGTCGCCGCGGGCGATGAAACCCGTATTGCAGTTCGGTGACGCATGGATGACACGCTGGTGCGAAAAGCGCGTCGGGGATGCAACCCCGGCCTGCCGCTGACGTCGGGATGCACACCGACCTGCGCAGGTCGGGCATACGCGCCCGACGGATCCTGGTCTTCGGTCGGGAACGCCGCTTGTTTGCGAAGCCTAGACCTGCTCGAACGCCAGCCGGATGCCCAGCGGTGCCAGCAGCGCGGGCTCGCCGGCGAGGTCGGCGCGCAGCAGCGCGCGCGGTTCGAGCCACCTGCGCGCCAGCGCGATCGCCAGCGAGCGG
>DATCYC010000101.1:0-2246 GCA_036570525.1 Luteimonas sp. | reverse complement strand
GATGCCGTGCGCATCGTCGACATACAGCAGCGCGTGCTGCGCCTGCGCGGCCAAAGCCAGTTCGCGCAGCGGGGCGACGTCGCCGTCCATGCTGAAGACACCATCGGTGGCCAGCAGCGCGGCGCCGTCCGGATTGCCGCGCAGCTGGCGCAGCGCACCGTCGGGATCGGCGTGCGGGTAGCGACGCAGGCGGCAGCCGGCCAGGCGCGCGGCGTCGACCAGGCTGGCGTGGTTGAGGCGGTCCTGCACGCACAGGTCGTCGTCGCCGAGCAGCGCCTGGACCACGGCGAGGTTGGCCAGGAAGCCGCTGCCGAACAGCAGTGCGCGCGGCGCGCCGATCCATTCGGCCAGCTCGCGCTCCAGTTCGTCATGCACCGCGTGGTGGCCACAGACCAGGTGCGAGGCGGTGCTGCCGACACCCTCGCGCGCGGCCACGTCCTGCAGCGCGTTGACCACCGCGAACTGCTGCGACAGGCCCAGGTAATCGTTGCTGCAGAAGTTCAGCAGCCAGCGGCCGTCCACTTCGCAGCGCATGCCGTCGCGGCGGGTGACGGTGCGCCGCACGCGCGTGCGCCCGAGCGCGGCGCGCTGTTCGCGCTGCGCGGCGATGCGCGCGTGCAGGTCTGGGCGCTCAGCCACCGCGCTGCATCCAGAACGCGAGCACGCCGAGCACCGCGCCCGGCACCAGCAGCAGCTGGCCCAGCGCCACGCCCAGCCGGCCGGCGGGGGCAAGCTGTTCGCTTTCGCCCAGCCGCGTGTCGGCGAAGGACTTGCGCGCGAGCACCGCGATCGCGCACAGCAATGCCAGGCCATGGGCGATGCCCGCGCCTTCGCCGCGGAAATACAGCGCCACGCCCCAGGCCAGCACGGTGACCGCGGCGAGGTGCAGGAAGGCCAGCCGCGCGCGTCCGGCACGCAGGCCGGCGACGAAGCCACCGGCACCGATCAGGCACAGCAATCCGAGATAGGCCCAGCCGTACCAGGGCATGTCAGGCTTCCATCAAAAGGTCAGGCGGCGCAGGTTCGCACGGTTTCGACGATTTCGGCGTGCACCGTGCCGCCGTGGTCGTGGTCTTCGGCATCCACCGTCACCTGCATCGGTCGCAGGCCCAGGCGTTCGAACAGGGCCAGGTCGCGCTCGGTGTCGGGGTTGCCGGTGGTCAGCAGCTTCTCGCCGTGGAAGATCGAGTTGGCGCCGGCGGCGAAGCACAGCGCCTGCAGCTCGTCGCTCATCTGCTCGCGCCCGGCGGACAGCCGCACCATCGACCTGGGCATGGTGATGCGGGCGACGGCGATCGTGCGCACGAACTCGAACGGATCCAGCTCCGCGGTCCCGTGCAGCGGCGTGCCTTCCACCTGCACCAGCCGGTTGATCGGCACCGAATCCGGGTGCGCCGGCAGCGTGGCCAGCGTCTGCAGCAGGCCCGCGCGCTGGCGGCGCGACTCGCCCATGCCGACGATGCCGCCGCAGCAGGTCTTCATCCCCGCGTCGCGCACGTGGCCGAGCGTGTCGAAGCGGTCCTGCATTTCGCGGGTGTGGATGATGTCGCCGTAGAACTCGGGATCGGTGTCGATGTTGTGGTTGTAGTAGTCCAGGCCCGCGGCCTTGAGCGCGCCGGCCTGTTCGCCGCTGAGCATGCCCAGCGTGGCGCAGGTTTCCAGCCCCAGCGCCTTCACCTCGCGGATCATCTCGGCGACCTTGGGGATGTCGCGATCCTTCGGCGAGCGCCACGCCGCGCCCATGCAGAAGCGCGAGGCGCCGGCTTCCTTCGCCTGCCTGGCCTTCGCCAGCACGTCGTCGGTGCTCATCAGCTTTTGCGCCTCGACCCCGGTGTGGTAGCGCTGCGCCTGCGGGCAGTACGCGCAGTCTTCCGGGCAGCCGCCGGTCTTGACCGACAGCAGGGTGCTGACCTGGACTTCGGCGGGGTCGAAATGCGCGCGATGCACGCTGGCGGCACGGAACAGCAGCTCGGTGAACGGCAGGTCGAACAGGTCCTCGACCTCGCGGCGGCTCCAGTCGTGGCGCGGCGCGGCGGTCGCGGCGGCAAGGTCGCGGGGTTCACTGACGGCGGACATGGCGGTTTCCTGACGGACAGCACGAGGCAGACCCGGCAGTCTGGAAAGCATGTCGATGCCTGTCAACCGAACCCGCCTTCCGGATGTTGACGGCCGCTGGCGGCGCCTGCTCGACGGCCTGTGGCCGGCGCGCTGCCTGGCCTGCGGCGAAGCCGGCCGGCCCGGCCGCG
>DATCYC010000100.1:0-7755 GCA_036570525.1 Luteimonas sp. | reverse complement strand
TAGCGATTCGGCGACCTCGTGGTAGACCTTCGCGCCGGCCTTGGCGGTGGCGTTACCGCTGTCCTGCCCGTGGAGCTCACGCACGAGCGCGCGCACGCCCTCGGGGTTCTCGATCAGGCCGAAGAACTTGGCGTCGGTGGCTTCCAATGCCTCGATCAACTGGCCCATCGCGTGGCGCTCGATCGAGCGTGCGGCGGACTCCATCGACAGCTGCGAGCCGCGGGCGTCGGCGTGGAAGGCGATCGCGCGCGACAGGGCCTCGAACGGCGTGCCGGGGAACTCGTCCAGCTGCTTCTGCATCTTGGCGACAGCCAGCACCTGCTGGTGGCCGCGGCGCACCTTGAGCACGGCTTCGGCCTGAATGTCCGTCGTGGCGCGCTTGGCGGCGGCTTGCAGCTGGTCGGCCAGCGGCAGCGCGAGCCACGCCTGCGGATCGGCCGCGGCCTCGGCACGCATGGATCGGGCGAGGCGGGTTTCGATGTTGCGGATCTGTGCGGGGGTCGGCGCCTGCCCCAACACCTGGGCCACCGCGGCGATGCACTCGGGTCTCATGCGCTGTCTCCGGCCATGGCGTCGCCGGCGGCGAGCAGCGCGCGCGCGTCAAGCTCGGCCTGCTGCTGTTCCGCTGCCGCTTCCGCAAGCACGTCCGCAGCCAAGCGGGGCGGGCCGTCACCATCGGCCACAAGCAGGCCGGGCTGGCCTGCAACCGCAGCCCTCGCCATGGCGCGCCATTCTTCTGCACTGACGTTGCCGCGCGCGCTCATCCCTCCCCGCCCTCCTTGTAGCGCTTCCAGCCTCTGGCTGTCATGGCGGCGCCTTCGAGCAGCGTCGACGCCATGTTGATCTTGCCCGCGCTCGCGGCGTTGCTGCCGGCGATGCGGTCGGCCTGCCCCTGCTGGTTGAGCCGGCGCGCGCGGTCGCCGCCGTTGGCAATCACCGTCAAGGCGTCCTCCTCCGCGTTGGCGGTGATCTCCTGGTCGATCTTGAGCGCGGTCGGCGAGTCCACGTCGACGCCGGCGGCTGCGGCTGCGGCCACCGCCTTCGAGCGTTGACGCTTGCCCTCGCGGCGGATGCGCTCGGCCTCCACTTGCGCGGCGCCCTGCTCGGCGCGCGCGTCGGCTTCGGCCTGGTCGGCGGCGAACTTGGCGTTCGCCTCCTCCTGGTTGGCGGCGGTGTCTTGGCCGTACATGGTCACGCCCGTGCCGACTGCCGTCGCGGCGAGGTAAAGCATCGTCAAGGTAGCGGGTTCGCACATGGGTCAATCCCCTTGGTGTTGAAAGACATTGCCGACGGGCCGGAATCCCGCGATCGCGAAGCTCATCGAGAACTCGTCGCGGTCAGCGATCGTCGTGTTGCCGCACTGGACAATCGCGACATCGAGCGCCTTCGCCCAAGCGACGTAGCCAAGGAGTAGCCGTGTCGCGAGCGTGCGGCGGCGAGGGATTGCGGCGACGGAAAGGTCGAGGTCAGTGGCTACGAGCCCGTCCGCGAAGTAGTGCACTACCAGCATCCCCAGGAACGATCCGACGATCTCGCCGTCGTGCACTGCGATCAGCAGCAGCCGATCGTCGGCACTCACGGCGCTCGAGAACAGCGCGGCAGACTTCGGCGCGTTCCACGGCAGGCCCCCCAAACGCGAAGCTTCGTGTCGCGACTTGGCGAGCGCAACCGCTCCTGCCACGTCCGCCTGGGTGCCGACGCGCACGTAAGGCTCGCCGGGGCCAGCGCGATAGGCTGCGAGCTCGACGACCTTCGCGTCGACGCGCGACCGCCTCCGGCCGTCTTGGTTCGCTGCGTTCATGCCATTGCCCTCCGGTTCGTGATCTCGCCTTCGCGCCCGATCGTCAACGCCTCGCCGCCGACGATGACGGTGATGCGCGGCGTGCAGATGCAGCGCCGGCCGTGGTCCGCGCGGCAGCCCTTCGCGTGCTCGACGTCGACGTGGGTCACCCCGCCGGGTTCGGCAGGGATCGCGCCGTTTGCGACGGCGGCTTGGATACGGGCTTGGTAGGAGCTCATCGTGGCAGCCCTGCGGGAGCGACGGTGACGCGCAGACGCAGCACGACGGCCACGGTGGCGCGTCGGTGAGAGACGGTGCGGATAGACGGACGGCAGCCGCGGCGCGCGCCACGGGCCGGCCACGCGGCGGTTTGGCCTACTTGCCGGCGCTCGCGGGACGCAGACGTGCCGCGATCGCTTCCACGGCGCGGCGTGCCCAGCCCTTGCGGCCCGGCACTGGCGCGACCTGCGACGGCGTCGCCTTCGCTTCCCGTGCGAGGCGCAGGATTTCCAGCGGCGGCGTGGCCAGCCACTCCTCGGACGTCCTGCTGGCGCGGACCTCCGGCGGCAGCGCGGCCAGGTCGGCCTCGTGCCTCGCCATCACGTGCCGATTCAAGCCGTCGACCATGGCCTGCGCACGCCGGCGACTGCTTTCCTTGTGCGTCAACGGCTCGGCCGACTGGCGCTTGGCGGCAATCTCCGCCCCGATTTCCTGCCAGCGCTGGCTGTGCGCTGCGTCCTCGTCTGGTGCGCCCGGGTCCTCGTGCTCCGCCCGCACGTTGCGGTTGAGGCCGTCCACCATCGCCTGCGCCCAGCGATCCGCTCGCTGGCTGCGGGTTTCCGGTGCGGCCTCGGCAGGCTGGCCGGTGGGGTCCTTGGGCGCCTTCATGCCGGCCATTGTCCTCCAGGCGCGGGTCCGCCGCATCCTCGGGCATGGGACCAGCGGCGACAAACGCGCGCGTGCGCGCGAGGAGAGAGGCGCGCAGGGGCCTGTTCGAACGCTCGAATCCCGCCATCACGACCTCCTGCTCATCGTCACGAGCTCGCCGTGCATCCCGACTTCGATGAAGACGTCGGCGTGCAGGGGCTGGACGGTCACTTCGGGCGTACAGGTGCAGCCGCGCCCATCCTCGGAAACAGGGCAGTTCGTTTCGTGCCAGCTGAACGACCAGTAGGAGGCTCGGGGGGCTAGGGTGCCGACTTGCCTCGCGGCGGCGACGATCTGGTCGAAGTTCACGGGGAACCGTCCAGGGGATTCGCTGCGTCTGTCCTGCGGGACACGGGACGGCAAGGATCAGGTACCGCGTTTGTCCTGCGATCTGTCCCGCTCAACTGGTGCCTCATCCTTGGCCGAATGCGGCTTTCAGCCCGCTTCTGTCTTGCAGTGTCCCGTTGCGTCCTGCACTCGCGTCCCGTGTCTGTCTCGTGGGGGGGGTCTATAAGACCCCCCCGCGGGACAGCGGAACAGGGCGACGAGGAGTACCAAGCCGTGTCATCTGCCATTGGCGGCCTCCTCGTAGCGCAGAGCGTCTCGCGCGAGTGCCCGGATCGCATGCTCGACCTTCGACTTCGTGGCCCCGAGTATTTCGGCAATCGTGCGTATCGGCGTGCCGTCGCGCCGGAGATCGGAGACCCTCTCGCGGAACCATTGCTCGTCTGGCCGGGGCTGGTCAGTGAGCGATAGCACGAGTGTGGTCTCCACCTTCCCCCCGAGGTCGACCTCGACAACGTTGCGCGCCAGGCACAAGGCCATCGGTTCCGGCCAATCCTTCTCCTTCATCGATCGAAGTTGAACCGTGTCGCCATCGCTGGACACCAGGAACTCTCCGTCCAAGCCCGCGTATAGCGCGCTCGACCCGCGACCTCGCGTCTTGGCTTCCTGACTGTGCCCGGTGTGATGGATTGGCAATACGGCGCAGCCCCACTGGGATTTCAGCCAGTCGAAAGCGTCGACCAGGCGTCCCACGTCCGAGGCGCTGTTCTCGTCTGCACCAGCGAGCGCGCGCGCGACCGTGTCCACCACGATCAAGCTTGGATCGATTCCGCCAGAGTTGAAGAAGAGCTCGTCTGCGATGCGCTTGATTGTCTCAATGACCTCTGCCGCGGTGAGTCGGTCATGGAGCGGAGGCAAGCGATCCGCCAGAAAAATTGGCGCGCCTTCCAGTGATACTCCGTGGTACTGGGCCCAGCCATTGAACCGCCTGACGATCTGGCTGCGTCCCTCGCCGGCGAGGTAGAACACCGCGCCCTGTGTGACACCCTGCCCGAACCACGGCGTATTCGTCCCGACACTGCACGCCAAGTGGCCCGCGACAAACGACTTGCACGCCCCCGAGGCTCCGATCAGTCCCGTAACGGTGTCCCCGAAGATGTAGTCGTGCACGACCGGGGCAAGCGGCGTCGGTTTGATCTGGTCGATACGGTCGAAACGAATCGCGGGCCTGGGCTCCGGGCTCGACATCATTGCGGCCGCCACACCAAGCCTTTGCTCTGCACGTCGCTCAAGCCCAAAGCTCGACCGCTCGGGCCCGGCTTCATCGAGCCTTTCGACTTGCGCATCGCACATGCTCGCAGCGTCAGCGGGCGTCATGGGCTGCAAGCTTCAATGCGTCGGTCGCGTCCTCAATGGTTCGCCGCACCGCCCAGAGGATGTCCCACTGCTGGGGCGACAGCGGACGCCCGCTTGCCAGGACATTGGCCAAGCCTTCCAGCCTGGACGACTCGAGCCACAGCGCGCGCAGTGCCTCGTGGGGCCGCGAAAGCTTGCGGGTGCCTGCCTGCCCATCGATGACCGCAAGTAAGCCGCGGCGGCCCCTCGCGTCGATATGGGCGGCGTCGTTCACGCGCGTGCAGCCTTGGGCTCGACGCGCCGCGTGGCGATGAAGGAATCGAGGTCCGCGACGTCGTATGCGACCCGGCCGCCGAGCTTGGTGTAGGCAGGCCCCATGCCCTTGATTCGCCAGTCCTGCAAGGTGCGAGGCGTCACGGGCCCCAAGTAGGCAGCAGCCTCGCGCTCGCTAAGCCGGCGCGGCTTGATTTGTACGACGTTGCTCTCGGGAATCATGCAGCACCTCAAAGGAATCCAGACACAATCTGGGTGAGGTGATGTTTTCAGGGGGCGCAACTTCGATGGGGGTCAATACGGGATTCCCATTTGACCCCGACAACCTAGTCCTCGTCGCGCTCTGGCGGAAACCTGCGGTGCGCCCGTTGCGCAGTCTTGGGCGACACACCAACATCGACCGCCGCCTTCTCGAATGCAGTCTCGGCGGCTGTCGCGTTCGATTTCGGGGCACCGGCCCGAGCATGCCGCTCCACCAGCTTGGGCAGTAGCAATGCCGTCGTGCGCTGCTTCACCTGGGTCTTCTGGAACTTGAGCAGGGCGGCGCGCAGGTACGCAGGGAGCGGCCGCCCGAACTCGAGGTCGTGCGTCGCGTCGTCGAGCGCCGAGCGCATCAGCACCCGCTCGTCGACTTCGACGCCCTTGCTCATGCCGCGCGGTCCCCACCAATGAGGCCCTTGAGTTCCTGCAGCATGTCGCCCACGGCAGCGCAGGCGAACGGGACGGAATGCTCGGCGGGCAGGAGGTCACCTTCGAGCGATGCGCCGATCAGGTCGACGATCGCAGCGGACTGCTGCAGTAGCTGGTGGGCGCGGTCGGACTGCGCGACGGTAATGCCGGTGTGGACGGCGGATAGACTTGCAACTGCCATGGTCGTTCTCCTTTGGAACGGTTGTGGAAGGCGGGCCGGCTGTTTGCGCAGCCGGTTCCGCCGCTTTCGGCTCACGCCGACTTCTTGCGCCTCATCGGCACGATGTTGCTCTTGCCCTTCCCATGCAGCGCGACCGATTCCAGCCGCTCCATAGGCGCGCGCAGGCGGTGCACGTCGTCGGACAAATAGCCCGCGGTGACGTCCGACTGCTGGCTGTGCGCGGCGATGCGCTTGAGCGCGTAGGCCGACACGTCCATCGCCTCGAGGATGGTCAGCGCCGTGCGGCGCAGGTCGTGCGGCGACCAGGTGATGGTCTGCTCGTCGGCGCCCTTGATCTTGTCGAGGAAGCGCTTGGACAGGCGCCCGATCGGGGCCATGGTGCCCTTCTCATCCTTCGGCAGGCCGGGGAACACGAACTCCTTGGATCGGGCCTGGTCACGCCGCGCGCGAAGCATCGCCAGCATTTCCGGCCCCAGCGGGAGCGTGTGCTCCACTTTGCCCTTCATCCGGTCGGCAGGGACGGTGATTGTCTTGGCGCGGAAGTCGACCTCGGGCCACCGAAGTCCGGCCGCGCTCGTCCAGCGCAGCCCCGTACACAGGAGGAGCAAGGTCAGGTCGCGCTGCGTGCCCGTCAGGTCCGGCGGCAGGTCGTCGCCCAGGCCGCGCACAGCGGCGACGAACTCCGGCAGCGCCTCGCCCGTCAACGCGCGCCGGCGCCGGGCCACCTTGCCCCACCCGTTGGCCGCGTTGATCTTCCGCGCCACGTCCGGCAGGTCGAGGTCGCGCTCGGCGCGCAGGTAGTTCACGACGGCTCGCAGCGCGCGCACGGCGCCGTCCGCACGGCTCGGGCTGGCGGTGATGCGCTTCCGGTCGCGGGCGTGCTCCACGCGCGCCTGGGCGCGGATGGGCCGGCTCTTGCGGTCCTTGTGGCGGTCGCGCACGCGCTCCGGCGTCAGGTCGACCAGCGGCCGGTCGAGGTAGTCGCCGAAGGTGGTCCGCAGGTCGCGCGCATAGGTGGCCTTCGTAGCCGGCCGCAGCTTGTCCCGCTCGGCCAGGTAGATCGCCAGCCCTTGCGCGAGCGTCATGCCGGAGCGCTCCGCGTCGGCCTTGCGCTGCCGTTTGGCGACGTTCGGGTCGACGCCCTGCTGCATTTCGCCGATGCGGATCCGCGCAAGCTTGCGAGCCTCGCCGGCGGCGACGTCGTCAGCCTTGCCGATCAGGACGCGCGACATAGGTCCGCCAGGAATGCGCTTGAGAACAGACCAGGCCGCCGACGTTGGACTCACCCGCAGTCGCAGCGCCGGCAACTCCTCGTCTTGGAACTCGACCCGGCCAGACTTCACCCGCGCACGGATTGCGGCGACGCGCGCTTCGGTGAACTTGACGGTCTCGGCCATGCCCTCGGTCCCTTCTGGGTAGCACCGGGGTAGCAGGAGTGTCCGTGCATCCCCGTAACAACGGGGACAGATTGCCGGGTAACTGACTGGTTTGCAAGGGGTAGCAGTAAATCCCCGTAACTATCCGATGAGCGGTTGCAAGGATTGAAAATCCCCGTGTCGGGGGTTCGATTCCCTCCCCGGCCACCAGTACACATCGCTTTGAAAGCCGCGCCCCGCTTGGGTTTCAGCCCGACCGGGGCGTTTTTCTGTCCGAAGCGCGGTCTCACCGGTCACGACCGGGGTAGCACCCGGGTAGCACGAGAGGTCAATGGACCGACCCGGATCAACCGGGAGCCGAACACGTTGGCGCGGATCGTCGCAGGGGGCTACCCTCGCCGCATGAGCCAGGTCACCGCCCACAAGGACGCCGAGCGAGCGGACAACGTCGGCTTCTGGGTCGGCGTCGGCGCCATGACCTTGATCGGCGGCGCCCTCTACGTGGCGCACCGCGTGCTCATGCATCGGTTCGGCGATAGCTGGGCCACGCTCATCGTCTTTGTGCCGGCCTTCTGCGCGGTGTTCGTGATCGCACCGGTGCAGCGGCGGGTTTCATACGCCCTGCGACGCCGCCACTGCCACGCGCATGGCCATACGCCCCGACAGCTTCTCGGGTGTGCATCAGGATCCATGATCTGCGAGCGCTGCAGCGCGCTCCTGCCCGGCCAAGCCGCTACGCCCACCAATCGAACGGACTGACCCGCGGCACGTCGCCGCGAGCATTGCCGGTGACCTCGACCCACAAGGCCACCAGCCGCTCGCCAGGGTCGTAGCGCGGGACCGCGCCGGCCTTCCATCCGTCGACCGTGGTGCGCGGCATGTCGATC
>DATCYC010000099.1:0-6414 GCA_036570525.1 Luteimonas sp. | reverse complement strand
GCGCATGCCGAAGTGCGCGTGCCGCAGGTCCAGTTCGAGAAGCCCTCCACCGACGGCACCCACAAGTGGCTGCTCGGCATGGACGGCAACAACGCCATCGAAGCGGTGTTCATCCCCGACAAGGGGCGCGGCACGCTGTGCGTGTCCTCGCAGGTGGGCTGCGCGCTCAACTGCCAGTTCTGTTCCACCGCCACCCAGGGTTTCAACCGCAACCTTTCCACCGCCGAGATCATCGGCCAGGTCTGGGTCGCCGCGAAGCACCTAGGCAACGTGCCGCACAAACAGCGCAAGCTCACCAACGTGGTGATGATGGGCATGGGCGAGCCGCTGATGAACTTCGACAACGTCGTGCGCGCGATGAGCATCATGCGCGACGACCTCGGCTACGGCCTGGCCAACAAGCGGGTGACGCTGTCGACCGCGGGCATGGTGCCGATGATCGACCGGCTGGGCGAGGAGAGCGACGTCTCGCTGGCGGTGTCGCTGCACGCGCCGACAGACGAGCTGCGCAGCGAGCTGGTGCCGCTCAACCGCAAGTACCCGATCGAACAGTTGATGGACGCCTGCGTGCGCTACGCGCTGCGCAAGAAGGGCGAGTCCGTGACCTTCGAATACACCCTGATGAAGGGCGTGAACGACCAGCCCGAACACGCGCGCGGGCTGCTGCGGCTGATGCGCGACTTCGAGCGCCGGGTGCAGATGAAGGACGCGGCCAAGGTCAACCTGATCCCGTTCAACCCGTTCCCGGGCACGCGTTTCCAGCGTCCGGACGAGGAAGCCATCCGCGGCTTCCAGAAGCTGCTCAACAGCGCCGGCATGATCGCGCCGGTGCGACGCACGCGCGGCGACGACATCGACGCCGCCTGCGGCCAGCTCAAGGGGCAGGTGGCCGACCGCACCCGGCGCCAGGCCGAGCACAACAAGCGGCTGCAGGCACAGGCCGCCCTTGCCCCGGCCGGGGGAGCCGATGCGTCCGTTTAGCGCCATCGCCTGCGCGCTGTCGCTGGTGCTGCTGGCGAGCGCGTGCTCGCGCCTGACCTTCGTCAAGCCGGACATGGGCAGCCGCGAGTACGAAGACCTCACGCCAGACTACGAGTTTCGCGACACCCCCGAAACAAGACGCCGCACGGAAGTGCGCGGCCACCTCGCTCTGGCCACCAACGCGTTTCGGCGGGGCCTGCTGGACGAGGCCGCGAAGGAGGCCGGGGCGGCGCTGGAGATCGATGAGCGGTCCGCCGATGCCAACACGCTGCTGGCCGTGGTCGAGGACCGGCGCGGCAACAACGAGCGCGCAGGCGGCTATTACGCCCGCGCAGCGGAACTGGCCCCGGAGCAGGGCACGGCGCTGAACAACTACGGCGCATGGCTGTGCGGCAACGGCCGTGCGGCCGAGTCGCTGGCCTGGTTCGACCGGGCGCTTGCCGACCCCATCTACCGCCAGCGCGCCTCCGCGCTGGCCAATGCCGGCTCGTGCGCCCTCAAGGCGGGGCAGACCGCCAACGTCGAGCGCCATTTGCGCGAGGCGCTGTCGCTCGACCCCGTCGATGCGACCGCGCTCGAGGCGTTGGCCGAGTACCAGTACCGAAACGGCCGTTACATGGACGCGCGCGCATTTTCGCAGCGACGCCTGGCCGCTGCCCCGGCAACGGCGGCCGTGCTCCTACTTGCGTCACAGATCGAAGAAAAACTTGGCGACAGGGCCGCCGCCGCTCGTTATGTTCAGCGTTTGCGGGCGGAATTCCCGCAATCGGGGACGATCCAATCCGGGGGAAGCAGTCAATGATGCCGCCCAACCAGAGTCTGGCGGACAGCGAACACGCTTGTGGCCAGCGCCTGCGCGCCGCGCGCGAAGCCGCCGGGCTGAGCGTGGCCGAGGTGGCCTCGCGCCTGAAGACACCATCGCGCTTCATCGAGGCGCTCGAGGCCGAGGAATGGGATCGCATCGGTGCGCCGGTGTTCGTGCGCGGGCAACTGCGCAGCTATTCGCGCCTGCTCGGCCTGCCGGTCCAGCCGGTGCAGATGGCCTCGGGGGTCGCGCCGATCGAACCAACCCCGCTGGTATCGCGGACGCACACGCCGCGGATGCAGCGCATCGCCGACCAGGTCGGCGGGCGCCTGGTCTATATCGTCATCACCGCGCTGATCATCCTGCCGGTCTGGGTCGCCACCCAGTCGCACATGGCCGGCATCCAGGAGGCGGCGCCGCTCGACCTGCCGGCGGACCAGCTGGCGGCCAGCGCGGAACGGTCGAAACCCGCTTCCACCGAGCCGTCGACGGTGGTCGCCTCGATGGCCTCGCTGCCGCAGCGCCACGCGGCCGCACCGGCATTGTCGCTGCGGTTCTCCGGCGAAAGCTGGGTGCAGGTCGTCGCGCCCGACGGCCGCAGCATCGAAGAAGCCCTGCTCGAGGCGGGCGACACCCGCAGCTATGCGGCCGGCGAAGTCGGCCATCTGGTGCTCGGCAACGCTTCGGCGGTCGAGCTGCGCATCAGCGGCGATGTCCAGGACCTGGAGCCCTACATGCGCGCGAACGTGGCGCGCTTTACGGTATCCTCTGACGGTTCCCTCGCGCCGGTCTCCAACTGACCCGCAAGCGGGTCCAGCGAGTTCCTGCGTTCCGGCAACGGCGCATGAATCCAGCCACGACCAGCCGGCCCCGTGCCCGGCTGGTCTGGTAGTGTCGGCCCGCCGCGGCCAGCCCCTTCCACACACGCCCCGCGCGCGCCGCCGGGCGGGAGAAACGCAGCTTCCCCATGGCAATTGACGATCTGCTCGACGAACACGAACAAAGCGAACGAGTCCTGGCCTGGTTGCGCAGCAACGGCGCCGGCCTCATCGGCGGCGTCATCCTAGGGCTGGCGTTGATCATCGGCTGGCAGTGGTGGGGCAGCCGGCAGGCCAGCGCCGACATGCAGGCAGGCAACGATTACCAGGCGATGCTCGACAGCCTCGAGGCCAAGGACATCACCAAGGCCCAGTCCCAGGCCGCGGCCCTCGGGGAGACGCCCTACGCGCCGCTGGCGGTGCTGGACCTGGCCAAGGCCCAGGTCGAAGCCGGCCAGCGCGACGCCGCCATCGCCACGCTCCGCGGCGCGGAATCATCGAACCCCGCCCTGCAGCAGATCCTGCAGCAGCGCCTGGCGCGGCTGCTGATCGACGCCGGCAAGGCCGAAGAAGCCCTGCAGGTGCTGGGCGACGCGGACGACCCGGCCAGCCTCGAGGTTCGCGGCGACGCCTACGTGGCGCTCGACAAGCGCGAGGAAGCACGCAAGTCGTATTCCGAAGTCCTGGCCAGGCTGGATATCGCCTCGCCGGGGCGCCGCCTGGTCGAACTCAAGCTCACCGACGTGGGCGGCTCGCCCGCCAAGCCCGAGGCGTCGATCTGATGAAGCCCGATCCAGAGAAGCGTGGACTGATGAACCATACGATGACCAGGACCCGCAGCAGGGCCGTGCGCGCGGCCGGGGTGCTGCTGTGCGTGTTCGCACTCGCCGGCTGCAGCACGATCAAGGGCTGGTTCGACGGCAAGGACAAGGACAAGTCCGCCGAGCCGTCCGAGCTGACCGAACTCACCCCCACCGCGACCGTCAGCAAGCTGTGGTCCGCCAAGGCCGGCAAGGGCGAAGGCCTGCTCGGCGTCCGCCAGGCGCCGGCCATTGCCGATGGCCGCGTCTACGCGGCGGCGGTCGAGGGTGGCGTGCAGGCGTTCGACCTGCAGACGGGAGCCACGCTGTGGACCTTCGACTCCGACCTCGCGCTGTCCGGCGGTCCCGGCGTCGGCGACGGGCTGGTCGTGGTTGGCAGCCTCGAGGGCGACGTGATTGCGCTCGATGCGGGCACCGGCGCCGAGAGGTGGCGGGCCAAGGTCGAGAATGAAGTCATCGCCGCGCCCGCGGTCGGGCAGGGCATGGCCTTCGTGCGTTCCAACGACGGCCGCGTCACCGCGTTCGACGCGGCCACCGGCGAGCGCCGCTGGTTCTGGGCGCATGACATGCCGCTGCTCACCGTCCGCGGCAACGACGCGCCGTCGCTCGGCCCGGGCTATGTGTTCGTCGGCAACGACGACGGCACCGTGACTGCACTGGCCGTGGCGGATGGCCATGAAATCTGGACCCAGGTGATCGCCCAGCCCGACGGGCGCACCGAGCTCGAGCGCATGGCCGACATCGACGGCACCCCGGTGCTGGACGGCGCAATCCTGTATGCCACCAGCTTCAAGGGCCAGACGCTGGCGATCGAGGCACCGAACGGGCGTCCGATCTGGGCGCATGACAGCGGCGGCCCGGGCCGGGTCGGCATCGCGCCGGACCGCGTCCTGGTGACCGATCCCGACGGCATCGTCTGGGCACTGGACAAGAACAGCGGCAGCGCGATGTGGTCGCAGCCTGCCATGGCGCGCCGCAGCCTGACCTCGCCCGCGGTCCAGGGCGACTACGCGGTCGTCGGCGACTTCGACGGTTACCTGCACTGGCTCAAGCTGGACACGGGCGAACTGGCTGCGCGCACCCGCGTCTCCAGGGACGCCCTGCGTGCCGCACCGGTCGTGGTCGACGGTATCCTGGTCGCCCAGGATACCGACGGCGGGCTCAGCGCCTATCGCGTCGAGTAGGACCGGGAATGGGGGGCGCAAGAGAAGCTCCCCACAGCCAGCCCCGTGAAGGCTTTCCGCCGACCTCATTACCACTGTCAACAAGGTTCAAGCATGGGAAACAGGTAGCTGGTGCAGTCGCGGGTCGCCATCGATTCCAGGTTCCCGACTCCCGATTTCCTTATTCCCGGCCCCTCCCATGCTTCCCCTCGTTGCCCTTGTCGGTCGTCCCAACGTCGGTAAATCGACGCTGTTCAATGCGTTGACGCGCACCCGCGATGCGCTCGTGCACGACGAGCCCGGCGTCACCCGCGACCGCAACTACGGCGTCTGCCGGCTGGTCGAGGAGCGGCCGTTCGTACTGGTCGACACCGGCGGCATCGCCGGCGAGAACACCCACCTGGAAAGCGGCAACCTGGCCGGCGCAACCGCGCGCCAGGCGCGTGCCGGTGCGGAGGAGGCGGACCTGGTCCTGTTCGTCGTCGACGGCCGCGAGGGTGCCTCGGCGCTCGACGACGACATCCTGCGCTGGCTGCGCAAGGCTGCCCGGCCCACGTTCCTCGTGGTCAACAAGACCGACGGCATCGATGCGCGGGCGGCGCTGGCCGAGTTCTCGCGCTACGGCTTCGCCGACGTGTTCGCGACATCCTCGGCGCACCGGCACGGCATCGACGAGTTGCTGGCCAGGATCATGGCCACGCTACCGCCCGATGGCGACGCGGAGATCCTCGACGACGACCCGGAGCGCGTGCGCGTGGCCTTCGTTGGCCGCCCGAACGTGGGCAAGTCGACCCTGGTCAACCGCATCCTTGGCGAGGAGCGGATGATCGCCTCGGAAGTCGCCGGCACCACGCGCGACTCGATCGCGGTCGACCTCGAACGCGACGGCCGCAAGTACCGCCTGGTCGACACCGCCGGCATCCGCCGCAAGTCGCGGGTGGACGAGGCGGTGGAAACCTTCTCGATCATCAAGACCCTGCAGGCGATCGAACAGTGCCAGGTCGCGGTGATCATGCTTGATGCCAGCGAAGGCGTGACCGAGCAGGACGCCAGCGTGCTCGGCGCGGTGCTGGACGCCGGCCGCGCGCTGGTGGTCGCGGTCAACAAGTGGGACGGCCTGAGCGACTACCAGCGCAGCCAGGTCGAGGCCCTGCTGTCGCGCAAGCTGGCGTTCGTGCCCTGGGCCGAAGCCGTGCGCATCAGCGCCATGCACGGCTCCGGCCTGCGCGAGCTGTTCCGCGCCATCCATCGCGCACATGATTCGGCCACGCGCAAGTTCAGCACCGCGGAAGTCACCCGCGCGCTCGAGATCGCCTACGAGACCAACCCGCCGCCGGTGGTACGCGGCCACGTCGCCAAGCTGCGCTTCGCCCATCCCGGTGCCGAGAACCCGCCGACGTTCATCGTCCACGGCACCCGCCTGAAGACCCTCTCCGAGACCTATCGCCGCTATCTCGAGAACTTCTTCCGCAAGCGCTTCAAGCTGGTCGGCACGCCGGTGCGCTTCGTGTTCAAGGAAGGCGAGAACCCGTACAAGGACAGGAAAAACGTCCTGAGCGAGCGTCAGGTAGCGAAAAAGAAGCGCCTGATCCGCCACGCCAAACGCGGCAAGTGACGCCCCGGCCGGCGCTTCAGCGCGGCTTTGCCGGGGCATCCGATGCAGTGCCATGTGTGTGCGGGAAGTCGCAGCCGGCGAAGGCTTATCCTGCCCACTCTTCCCGCCGGCAGTTCCGCTCGCCATGACCGCGCAGTTCGTTCCCGCCCCGCACGACGCCATCACCCTCGGCATCCTCGCCGGCGGCCGCGCCACGCGCCTGGGCGGGCGC
>DATCYC010000098.1:0-1876 GCA_036570525.1 Luteimonas sp. | reverse complement strand
CCCGCGGTAGCGGCAGCCCGAGGTGCAGGTCTCGCGCACCACCACTTCGGACAGCTGCGGCAGGGCCGGCACCAGCCGCTCCCAGATCCAGGCGGCCAGCCGTTCGCTGGTCGGGTTCTCCAGCCCCTCGACCTCGTTGAGGTAGTGGTGGTCGAGCTGTTCGTACAGCGGCCGGAACGCGGCCTTGATGTCGCCGAAGTCCATCACCCAGCCGCTGTCGGCGCCCGGCTCGCCGGAGACATGCAGCTCGACCACGAACGAATGCCCGTGCAGCCGCGCGCATTTGTGGCCCGGCGGCACGTTCGGCAGCCGGTGCGCGGCCTCGATGGTGAAGGTCTTGAAGATGTCCATGGGCGTCATTCTACGGCCGGCTTCGCGCCCTCGATGATCACCCCTGCGCCTCGCGCTGCAGCAGCTCCCGCTTGCGCTCCACGCCCCAGCGGTAGCCGGACAGGTTGCCGTCGCTGCGCACCACGCGATGGCAGGGGATCGCCACCGCCAGGTGGTTGGCGCCGCAGGCCTGGGCCACGGCGCGCACGGCGCGGGGCTGGCCGATGCGCCGCGCGATGTCCGCGTACGACGCCGTGGTGCCCGCGGGGATCTGCCGCAGCGCCTGCCACACCCGCTCCTGGAACGCGGTGCCGCGCACGTCCAGCGGCAGGTCCAGGCCGATCGCCGGTGCCTCCACGAAGCCCACCACTTTCGCCACCAGCGCCTCGAACGCGGCGTCGCCGCCGATCAGGTTGGCGTTGGGGAACCGGTCCTGCAGCTCGCGCGCCAGCGCGTCCGGGTCGTCGCCCAGCGCGATCGCGCACACGCCCCTGTCGCTGCGCGCGACCAGGATCGAGCCCAGCGAGCATTCGCCGACTGCGAAGCGGATGTCGGTGTTGGCGCCGCCGGCGCGGAAATCCTTCGGCCGCATGCCCAGCCGCTGGCCGGCGGTTTCGTAGAAGCGGCTGTTGGCTTCGAAGCCGGCGTCGTAGATCGCATCGGTGATCGACGCCGCGCCGTCCAGCCGCGTGCGCACCCGGCGCGCGCGATGCGCCACCGCGTAGGCCTTGGGCGTGAGCCCGGTGCCGGCCTTGAACACGCGGTGGAAGTGGTGCGGGCTCAGCCCGGCGCGCCGAGCCAGTGCATCCAGCGAAGGCGCGGCCTCGGCGGTCTCGATGTGGCGACAGGCGTCGGCGACCAGTGCCGCGTGCTGTGTCGCGGCCTGGTCCGCGTCCGCGCGTCGGCTGGGCCGGTAGCCGGCGGCCTCGGCGGCGGCCGGGGTGTCGAAGAACTCCACGTTCTCCGGCCGCGGCAGCCGCGACGGGCTGCCGGGACGGCAGTACACGCCGGTGGTGCGCACGGCGTAGACGAAGCGGTCGTTCGCGGACGGGTCGCGGGCGAGCACCGCGGCCCAGCGGGGGTCGCGTTCGGTCGGTGTCTTCGGGATGGTGTGGGCGAATCTGTTCATGGCGCTGCCGGGGCTTCGGGGGACGGCACCATTCTGGGAATGGGGGCGGAACCGGGATATCCGAGTCTTGCGATCGAATTCTCCCACCTGCGCCGGTTCACCGCCCCGCGGGTTCAACCGGCCTTGCGGAACGTGAAATTGATCCGCTGCGCGCCCAGCAGCGGATGCTCGCCGTCCTTGAGCGGCAGTACGCCGTGATGGCGCAGCCGGTCCACGCCGCCCCAGACGACGACGTCGCCGTGCGCGAGTGGCACGCGCGCGGCCTTGTCCGCACGCGCCGTCCCGCCGAACAGGAACGTCGCCGGCAGGCCGAGCGACACCGACACGATCGGCGCGTCGAAATCGCGTTCGTCCCTGTCCTGGTGCAGCGACAGGCGCGCGCCGGGCACGTAGCGGTTGACCAGGCAGGCATCGGGC
>DATCYC010000097.1:0-7533 GCA_036570525.1 Luteimonas sp. | reverse complement strand
CACCGCGACGGCAGCATCGAGCTCGAGGGGCGCAAGATCGCCACCCGCGCGCGCTGCAAGGGCATGGCGTGGTTCGACTTCGCCGCGCTGTGCGAGGGCCCGCGCGGCGCGTCGGACTACATCGAGATCGCGCGCGAGTTCCACACCGTGCTGCTGGGCAAGGTGCCAGTGATGGATGCGCACATGGACGACGCCGCACGCCGCTTCGTCACGCTGGTCGACGAGCTGTACGACCGCAACGTCAACCTCGTCTGCACCGCCGACGCCGCGCCGCCTGCGCTGTACGCGGGCGAGCGCCTGGCCGGCGCGTTCGAACGCACCACCTCGCGCCTGATCGAGATGCGCAGCGAAGAGTACCTGGCACGCGGGCATCGGGACTGAGGCCGCACTACTTGCAGGAGCTCGTGGCTAGAAGCCTGCGGGTTTTGGTGCAACCGCCCCCTCCAGCTCGAAGCGGATGCTGCGGCTGACCGGGTCGGCCTCCACCAGGCGCACCCGCACCGGTTCGCCGAGCGGCAGTTCGGCGTCGGCTTCGATGCGCGCCATGATCGCCGGCTCGCGCAGCATCATTTCGCCGCGACGCCGGTCCTTGCGGTCGACCTCGACCACCGCACCCTCGAACACCTCGCCTACGCGCGGGGCCAGCGCGGCCGCCTCGGCCAGGTCGAGCACCGCGTTCTCGTAGCGGCCGGCGCGCTGCGACGAGGCTTGCATCGTCGCCGGCAGGCCGGGCAGCGCGTCGCGCACCCACTGCGGCACCGGCGTACCGGCGCACAGCGCCAGGCAGGTCTCGCCGACGTAGCGGTCCACCAGCCGCCGCAGCGGCGCGGTCGCGTGCGCGTACTGCGAGGCCAGCGCGGAGTGGTCCGAGTGCGCAGGCACCCCACCGTCGAGCGCCACGTAACCCGCACCGCGCAGCACCGTGGTGCAGGCGGTCATCATCGCCACGTCGCGCGGGTCGGTCGGGTCGAGCGAGCGGATGAAGTCGGGATAGCTGCGCGCCTCGGGCCAGCCGATGCCCAGCGCGCGCGCGGTCCGGTGCAGGCGCTCGATCGCGTACGGCTCGGCCGGCGGCAGCGTGCGCAGCAGGCCGACGCGGTGTTGCACCATCAGGTGCGCGGCAGCCATGCCGGTAAGCAGCGAGATCTGCTCGTTCCAGTCCTCGACCGGGTGCCGGGCGCGGAACTCGAGCGCCCAGCGCCCGTCCTCCACGCGCACTTCCTGCTCCGGCAACGGCAGGCTGATGCCGCCGCGGCGCTGCTCGCGCCGGATGCGCAGCTCGCCGATCTCGCGCAGCACCGCGAACATCGGATCGGCGTCGCCGGCGTCGATGCCTGCCTGCACGCCGGCGTAGTCGAGCTTGGCACGGCTCTTCACCCGCGCGCGGCGCACGTCGACGGCGATGCCCTCGCCGGTCGCGTCCAGGTCGATCGTCCACAGCAGCGCCGGGCGCAGCTCGCCCGGCAGCAGCGATGCCATGTCCTCGGACAGCGCTTTCGGGTGCAGCGGGATCTTGCCGTCGGCGCCGTACAGCGTCTCGCCGCGGCGGTTGGCCTCCAGGTCGATCGGGTCGCCCGGACTGACGAACGCGCCCACGTCCGCGATCGCGTAGTGCACCCGGTAGCCGTCGCCAACGCGCTCGACGAACATCGCCTGGTCCAGGTCCATCGCGTCGGGTGGATCGACGCTGACCAGCGCCAGGTCCGTGCGGTCCTCGTCGGGCAGGCGCGGATCGGCCGCCGCGCGCCGCGCCGCCTCCTCGACTTCGGGCGGGAAAGCGTCTGGCAGCCGCATCTCTTTCCGGATCGCCTCCATGCCGCGCTCGAGCACGGTCTCGTGCGCTGCGCGCATCCGCAAGCGGCGTGTCGTGGTCACCGTCGATCTTCCTCGCGTCGTCCCATGTCCACGGCGATTCTAGACGCAGGCATCGACGCGCCATTTCGTGCGGACCTCCGAAAACCGCTGTACAACCTCTCTGCAAGCTCGGTTTCGGCCGCGGGCTTTCGGTTCGCGGCGCCCCTCGCAAGGAACCCGCGGCGGAAGCCGCCCCTGCAGGGAGCGCGGCCTCGGTGCTGCGGAAACTCCACAATATTTTGTGTTGACAAACCATCCGTCCACGATATGTTGTGTCCGTCGGTTCCGGTGGCGCCCGCCACCGGATGAAAAGGGAAGCCGGTGCGGTGATGCGTCATGCGACGCGAAGCCAAGTCCGGCGCTGCCCCGCAGCGGTAATTGGAAACGACCGCCGTCACACAGCACTGGGATGCGTCCGGTCCCGGGAAGCGACGGCCAGTAGGTGAGGTTGGATGCCGTAGGAGCAATCCAGCCCCGTGTCCACGAGCCCGAAGACCTGCCGACAGCCGCGCGCATGCACGCCGCGCGGTGCCGGCCGCGGAATCTCCGGGGGGAGATGGCTGGTGACGCAATCCCGGCCTCGCCCTGCGCGACGGTCGCGATCGTTGCGACACCGCTCCAACACCCTGCGATGACTCCGCCCGCCGCTGCAACGCCCTGGTGTTGCGACGGCAAGGCTGGGCGAGGTCGCGCGGTGGCGTTCGATTCGTCCCGCGTGATCGCGCCCTTCGCCGCCTCCGCGGGAGAGGCGGCACGGTGCGCCATCGAAGAGGACCACCATGAACCAGAACGACACCGCCGTCGCCACCGACCCGGCGCAGGAAGACGCGTCCTTCCTGCTCACCCCGCCGCCCACCGCCACCACGATGCGCGTCAACAAGCGCAGCGGCGACAGCGAACCGGTCGACCTCAACAAGATCGTGCGCGCGGTGCAGCGCTGCGCCGAAGGCCTGCACGCGGTCGACCCGATGCGGGTGGCCACGCGCACGATTTCCGGGCTGTACGACGGCGCCAGCACGCGCGAACTCGACGAACTGTCGATCCGCACCGCCGCGCTGCTGACGGCAGAGGAACCCGAGTACAGCCGCCTCGCCGCGCGGCTGCTGGCCGGCGTGATCGCCAAGGAGGTCGCCGGGCAGGAGATCCACGCGTTCTCGCAGTCGATTGCGCGCGGGCATGAAGTCGGCCTGATCAACGAGCGCCTGCTCGGCTTCGTGCAGGCCAGCGCGCGCAAGCTCAACGACGCCGTCGACGCCACGCTCGACCGCCGCTTCGATTATTTCGGCCTGCGCACGCTGTACGACCGTTACCTGTTGCGCCACCCGCACACGCGCAAGGTGATCGAGACGCCGCAGCAGTTCTTCCTGCGCATCGCCTGCGCGCTGAGCGAGGACGTGCCGGAAGCGCTGGCGCTGTACGAGCGCCTGGGCAACCTCGACTACCTGCCCAGTTCGCCGACGCTGTTCAACGCCGGCACCACCCATGAGCAGCTGTCGTCCTGCTTCCTGCTCGATTCGCCGCACGATTCGCTGGAATCGATCTACCAGAAGTACGGCGACATCGCGCAGCTCTCCAAGTTCAGCGGCGGCATCGGCGTCAGCTACACCCGCGTGCGTTCGCGCGGCTCGCTGATCCGGTCGACCAACGGCCATTCCAACGGCATCGTGCCGTGGCTGAAGACACTGGATTCCTCGGTCGCGGCGGTCAACCAGGGCGGCAAGCGCAAGGGCGCGGCCTGCGTATACCTGGAACCGTGGCACGCGGACGTGCAGGAGTTCCTCGAACTGCGCGACAACACCGGCGACGACGCGCGCCGCACCCACAACCTCAACCTCGCCAACTGGATCCCCGACCTGTTCATGCGGCGGGTCGAGGCCGATGCGGCGTGGTCGCTGTTCGATCCGAGCAAGGTGCCGGAGTTCACCGACCTGTTCGGCGAGGCGTTCGAACGCGCCTACGCGCAGGCCGAAGCGCAGGGCAAGGCGGTGAAAACGATCCGGGCGCGCGAACTGTACGCGCGGATGATGCGCACGCTGGCGCAGACCGGGAACGGCTGGATGACGTTCAAGGACACCTGCAACCGCGCCGGCAACCAGACCGCCAGGCCCGGCAATGTGATCCACCTGTCGAACCTGTGCACCGAGATCCTCGAGGTCACGTCCGCCGAGGAAACCGCCGTGTGCAACCTCGGCTCGATCAACCTGTCGCACCATGTCGACGAGGACGGCCCCGCCGGTACAAGCGTGTTCGACTACGACAAGCTCGGCGAAACCGTACGCCTGGCGGTGCGCCAGCTCGACCGCGTGATCGACCTGAACTTCTACCCGATCGAATCCGCGCGCCGCGGCAACCTGCGCTGGCGCCCGGTCGGGCTCGGCGTGATGGGCCTGCAGGACGTGTTCTTCAAGCTGCGGCTGCCGTTCGACGGCGAGCAGGCGCGCGCGCTGTCGGCAAGGATCGCCGAGACCATCTACTACTTCGCGCTGGAAACCTCGTGCGAACTGGCCGGAGAGCGCGGCAGGCACCCGGCATTCGAAGACACCCGCGCGGCCAGCGGCGAACTGCAATTCGATGCCTGGAACGTGGTGCCGGAGAACCGCGAGCGCTGGGACGGCCTGCGCGAGCGCATCCAGGCCCATGGCCTGCGCAACTCGCTGCTGATCGCGATCGCGCCGACCGCGACCATCGCCTCGATCGCCGGCTGCTACGAGTGCGTCGAGCCGCAGGTGTCCAACCTGTTCAAGCGAGAGACGCTGTCCGGCGACTTCCTGCAGGTCAACCGTTGTCTCGTCGATGAGCTGAAGAAGCTCGGCCTGTGGACGCCGGAGACCCGCGACGCGATCAAGCAGGCCGAAGGCTCGGTGCAGGGCCTGTCGCAGCTGCCCGCGACGCTGCGCGAGATCTACCGCACGGCGTGGGAGGTGCCGATGCGCTCGCTGATCGACATGGCCGCCGACCGCGGCGCCTTCATCGACCAGTCGGCGTCACTGAACCTGTTCATGGAAAGCCCGAACATCGGCGCGATGTCGTCGATGTACATGCATGCGTGGAAGCGCGGCATCAAGACCACGTATTACCTGCGCTCGCGGCCGGCGACGAAGATCGCCAAGGCGACGGTGGGGAGTGAGCAGGCGATGGCGCCGAAGCAGGAGTACGCGCCGGACGAGGCGATCGCATGCTCGCTGGAGAATCCGGAGAGCTGCGAGGCCTGCCAGTGACGCGCTCTTGACGTCCATGCACAGCCCTTCTCCCGCTTGCGGGAGAAGGTGCCCGAAGGGCGGATGAGGGCGTTTTTCGAAAAGCCGCACCCTCACCCCAACCCCTCTCCCGCTGCGCAGGAGAGGGGCTCAAGCAAACAGGAACAAGCATATGTCCACCCACAACCGCCAGCTCCTGCTCGACCCGGGCTTCGAACTCACCCTTCGCCCGATGCGCTACCCGCAGTTCTACGAGATGTACCGCAACGCCATCCGCAACACCTGGACGGTGGAGGAGGTCGACTTCTCGCTCGACACCGCCGACCTGAAGACCAGGTTCGGCCCGGCCGAGCGGCACCTGGTCGAGCGCCTGATCGCGTTCTTCGCCACCGGCGACTCGATCGTCTCCAACAACCTGGTGCTCAACCTCTACCAGCACATCAACGCGCCCGAGGCGCGCATGTACCTGTCACGGCAGCTGTACGAGGAGGCGCTGCACGTGCAGTTCTACCTGACCCTGCTCGACACCTACCTGCCGGACCCGGACGAACGCGCCAGGGCATTCGCCGCGACCGAGAACATCCCGTCGATCCGGCGCAAGGCCGAGTTCTGCTTCAAGTGGATCGACAGCGTGCAGGACCTCGGGCGCATCGAGACGCGCGAGCAACGCCGCCGGTTCCTGCTCAACCTGGTCTGCTTCGCCGGCTGCATCGAGGGTTTGTTCTTCTTCGGCGCGTTCGCCTACGTCTACTACCTGCGCTCGCGCGGACTGCTGCACGGGCTGGCATCGGGCACCAACTGGGTGTTCCGCGACGAAAGCTGCCACATGGCGTTCGCGTTCGAGGTGATCCGCACCGCGCGCGAGGAGGAGCCGGACCTGGTCGACGACGACTTCAAGGCGCAGGTGGTCGAGATGATGACCGAGGCGGTGGAGTGCGAGGTCGCGTTCGCGCAGGACACCCTGTCGGGCGGCGTCGCCGGGCTGTCGATCAGGGACATGCGCGAATACCTGGAGTACTGCGCCGACCAGCGCATGGCGCAGCTGGGCATGCCGAAACACTTCAACGCGCGCAACCCGTTCCCGTTCATGGAGCTGCAGGACGTGCAGGAGCTGGCCAACTTCTTCGAGCGGCGCGTATCGGCGTACCAGGTCGGCGTGCAGGGCGAGGTCGGCTTCGACCACGCGTTCTGAAGCCTGCCGATCCCTGTGCACCTCCTGCAGGAGTGGCTTCAGTCGGAGCTCTTCCTGCAGGACAGATGACACCGTCTTCCACCCTGCGCGACGACAACCGGCCATCCCCGCCACGGGCGCGGTAGCATCGGCGCATCTTCCGCCGAAGGACACCGCCATGCGCCTCGCACACCGCCTCAGCCCGCTGCTGCTCGCCCTGCTTGCCGCACCGCTTTCGGTCGTCGCCCAGGACGCGGCGCCTGCGCAGCGGCCCGAGGTCGCGGCCGCCGCGCAGCAACTGCAGCAGCAGGTCGTCGACTGGCGCCGCGACTTCCACGCCCACCCCGAGCTGTCCAACCGCGAGGAGCGCACCGCGGGCAAGGTCGCCGAGCACCTGCGCGCGCTCGGCCTGGAGCTGCGCACCGGCATCGCCCACCACGGCGTGACCGCGATCATCAGGGGCGGCAAGCCCGGCCCGAAGATCGCGCTGCGCGCCGACATGGACGCGCTGCCGGTGACCGAGCGCAACGACCTGCCGTTCGCATCGAAGGTCACCACCACCTTCAACGGCCAGCAGACCGGGGTGATGCATGCCTGCGGCCACGACGCACACACGGCGATCCTGCTCGGCGTGGCCGATGCGCTGGTGGCGATGCAGGGCGAACTGCCGGGCGAAGTGATGCTGGTGTTCCAGCCTTCCGAGGAAGGCGCGCCCGAGGGCGAGGAGGGCGGCGCGTCGCTGATGCTCGAAGAAGGCCTGTTCGCCGACTTCAAGCCCGAGGCGATGTTCGGCCTGCACGTGTTCTCGTCGGTGCAGGCCGGACAGATCGCGGTGCGCGGCGGACCACTGATGGCCGCGTCGGACAAGTTCACCATCGACGTCCACGGCCGCCAGACGCACGGTTCGGCGCCGTGGGGCGGCGTGGACCCGATCGTCGCCGCCGCCGACCTTGTCGGCACCGCGCAGACCGTCGTCAGCCGCCGCAGCAACATCTCGAAGCAGCCGGCGGTGGTCAGCTTCGGTTCGGTGCACGGCGGCATCCGCTACAACATCATTCCCGACTCGGTACAGCTGGTCGGCACCATCCGCACCTTCGACGAAGCCATGCGCGCGCGCATCCACGCCGACCTGGACAACGTCGCCAACCACGTGGCCGCCGCGCACGGCGCGACCGTCACCACCGATATCCCGGTGGGCACCGGCAACCCGGTCACGGTCAACGACCCGCAGCTGACCGCGCGCATGCTGCCGAGCCTGCAGGCCGCCATCGGCGCGGACAACGTCTACCAGCCGCCGCTGCAGATGGGCGC